>NZ_JAQTUH010000006.1 GCF_028710345.1 Sulfuricurvum sp.
CCGCGCTGGCTGTAATGTAGGTTAGGGTATCTACGCCTGCTCCTCCATCCATGATATCATCTCCTAAGCCGCCGGATAGAATGTCATTACCTCCTAAGCCTAGTAGGGTGTCGTTGCCCTCTAAGCCACTTAGGGTATCGTTACCGACTCCACCAACAAGGTTATCATTACCACTTGTTCCGGTGATAATTAAATCATTACTCAATGGAGTGACATTAAATGTTACTGTATTCGCAGATGCTGAGTAATCGATTCCATCAGAGACTTTAAATCCGAATGATGAATAGCCAGGACCACTAGCACCAGTCACAGGTGTGAATACAAGATGTCCTGCACTGATATCATTGGTAGTAATTTCTTGATTGAGAGTTACGGTAGTTCCATTAAGTGCTAGTGTGCCCGCAGTAGGTAGTGATGTGATCATTATCGATGTAAGAGTATCACCTACGTTAGTATCACTGAATGCAAAATCTGCAAGAACTAATGCTTTAGACGCATTTTGGTTTAAAGTTTCTGTTGCATTTGCTGATGTAGGTGCTGCATTTGGGACATAGACTAATGTAGAAGATTGAATTGTCGTATCTGAAAATTTCAGTTGCTCAATATTAAGGAGAGTATCGCGTCCATCACCATTAGCAGATTTATCGGTTACTGTAATAGAATTATCAAGATTTTTTCGAATAATATAATTAGATGAAATACCACTAAAAACTGCAGTATCACTTCCACCTCCACCATTGAGAACGTTATTTGCCTTATTCCCAATCAATGTATCATTTAAACCTGTACCTGTCGCATTTTCAATAACTGCACCATAAGCGATAGTTAAGTTATCATTAACGTATGCTTGTCCGTTCCAAATAGCTCCACCGATCGTAGACCATTGTCCTGAGTTAAGATTGATCGTAACTGCGCTAGATTGATTTGAAGCATCGATAGTATCATTCCCGCCTGCATCCCAAATGGTTTCAAATATTTTTTGTCCGTCACTCCATGTATAGGTGTCGTTACCTGTTTTATAGCTCATGTTGGCACCATACAAATACTGTATAGCAGCAATATCGTTGAGCATTGGTGTTGTTGGGAAAAAATCATTTCCATAATCAACAGCAGTGTCTCCGTTAAAAGAAGCATAACTCATAATCGAATATTTAAGCTGATCTTCACCCGCAACCGGTGTTATAGCACTAGTATGTGGATGATCAAGTCCTAATGCATGGCCAAGCTCATGCATATAAGAATCCATACTGTAACTACCCATAACAGCACTGCGATATCCACCGTACCCCGGTCCTATCCATATATCACCATTTGATGCCGTATTTGGGGCAGAAATTTCATTCATGACTAATAGATCAGCAGAAGTTGTGGCACTAAAACGGATGTCACCGGCGATGGTTGCTGTTTCGCTCACGGCGCTAAACGTTACCTTAGCGACATTGGACCATGCCGCCATCGCTTTGGTCGCGGCACTTTGTTGTTCAGCACTCATAAGCATTAACCCCGACATTCCTGTCGTGGTATAGTTAAAAATCGAAGAATAATTGGTAAAACTATAAGTCAAATCGGCACTTGTGCCGATAGCACCTCCCCACTTGTTACCTGCGAGAAGATTTTGAATCGATTGCGTATGCGCAATCGGAACAACAGATTGAGGCGTAAACACTGTTGATGCAACAACAGATCCAGTAATACCATTTCCCATAACTGTATTCCCTTATAAATTAATTTTTAAAACTTTCTTAATCTCCGCTTGGTCCATTATGACATTTGTAACAGGTAACCATTTCACCAGCAGCAAATGTTTTACCACTAACCGTTCTTGCTTTTGCTGTTTTAGAGAGAACCGTTCCTCTATAATCCGTACCATGACAAGCGGCACATGCATCCGTCCCTAACCCTTGAGTAGCACCGGCTGCTTTAGCAGCACTTCTATGATTTTTGTACCATGTTGTCGATCCTATCGGATGCAATCCATGTGGACCTGCATTGGTTGTAGTTGGAATCGTTGAGTGACAGGTTGTACACTCACCAATCGTTCCGGTATGCCCTTGGAGTGCGATACTTTGAACGTTATCGTTAGCATGAGAACTTGGATACTCTGCATGGGTCGCACCGTGACACGCTTCACATTGCAGATTTCCATGCCCTTTACTAAATCGGTACAGTGATTTACCCGCCATTGGTGTATTGGCAGTGGTTGCGAATTTTGTATCTATCGTCGCACGCAATGTTCCCGGAGAAGAGAATACAGACGTAAAGCGCGTAAAGTTAGCGGTAGCTGCGGTACGGTCATGGCATTGTTGACAGTTAGGTTGATCTAACCACCCCTCACGTCCAGATTTGCCTACATCAGACATTTTACCATGACAGCTTTGACAATCAATGGCGTTACTTCCATTTGCATTTTTTGCATTCCCCATCGCACCTCGTAAACATTTGGTTACTGAACCTGGATGACATTTATAACACGAATCACGATTCGTACTGCTATCCATAGAGAGACCTGTTGTCGGATCGGTAACAGTCGCATGCTTACTGTGTAATGCTTCGGTTAATGGTTTAATACCTGCTATCAATCCTGTACCCAACGCATTAGATTTATGGCATTTCGCACACAATACCGGTTGCCCTGCATCAGCATTTGCTAGTAAAGTTGACCCATTTTTATAAGTTCCTGCCATCCCTGCATCACTAATCGCTGTCGGATGTTTTTGATCATGGAGACGGAGAATATTTTGTTTCCAATCTTTTTCTACACTCGCAGTATTATTTATCCATCCCGCTGTCGGTTTTGCCGCTGCAACACTGTTGGAGGCGTGACATGTGACACAGCTCATCTCATCGGATACAGGAAGAACCACTTTCGTCGTCGCGATTATCGTACCTGTAGCATCTCTCGCCACTACTTTTACCATCGGATAGTAGTTTTTGCTAATATTTTTATCATCCATTGGAGTTACTGGGATACCCTCAGCTTCCCACCATCCATTAGCACCATTGTACGTCATACCCGCAGGTGTCAAACTTGGTGTCGGATTAGCAGCCCCTCCGGACATATTTAATCCATGATCATCCGCTGGTCTACCACCAAAAAGGGAAAGAACCCAATCCCAAAAGTTGGTTTTACCTGCACTATAGGTGTTTATCGATCCCGTAGTATCGGCGACCGCTTCATAGGTAAGGGTTACACCCGTGGTAATACTTTTCCCTGCTGTTAAAGTTTTATCAATCAAATGTGCATGGAGATTGTTATACGGTGGGAGAATACTAAAAACCGAGTAGTCTTTCCCATCCATACAGTGCATCCCTAAATCATTCCACGCGACTAGAGTATATTTGCCGGTATTACCGATATCGGTACCTGCTGTTGCCGGTGTTGTCGGAGAATACCCTTTACTGGCATTTGATGCAGTATTTGGTTTAAAATTAGATTGTGCAACTGATGCATTAACATCAAAAACACTTTTTCCGATTATCCCCAAAACATCGCTATCGGTTGCATTTTTCATATCAATACGTGCCGGTATTTTTAAGGTAGCAACAATCGCTGGATCAATCGTAATACCGTTAGTAGAATCTTGATCATTATCCAATGATTGAAGAGTTTGAAGCATACGGACAACCCTCGGATCAGTCGAATCGGTTGTTCCAATGAGATCAAGTGGAGTTACTTTTCCATTTTTCGGTACGGCTGAACCTAAATAAAGATTACCGATATGAAATGCTACACTCTCACCCTCTGTATATCTGAAATTACCATTAGCATCAGTCACAGCATTCGTCTCATACGACGTATCAAACTCAAGACCACTAACAGGAGAATCAATAAAGGTTGCTACCGACGTTCCAGCAACGCTATTTCCTCCGGTTGAACTACTTCCGCCACCACCACAACCGATGAAAACGAATGCCGCTAACACCGATGAAGCAAGACCAATTGCTTGACGCATATTGACTCCTTTATTTTAACTTTATCCGTTATATTAGACTACGTTTATGAATTTTTAATGAATCAAGGAATTGGGGAGATATTTATTATCGATAAGTATGAAGAACTACCCTATGCACTCCAGCAATTGCTGGGGGATGCATAGCATCATGTTGATATGACTACACATGAAAATTAATAAAAATAAGTTGCTAAAAGCAACCTATTTTTTAAAAGCAAATTTTTAGTATTTATATTTAGTCTCCTTGTGGTCCATTATGACATTTGTAACACGTAACCATTTCACCTGCGGCAAATGTTTTACCACTAACCGTTCTTGCTTGTGCTGTTTTAGAGAGAACCGTTCCTCTATAATCTGTACCATGACAAGCGGCACATGCATCCGTCCCAAGTCCTTTACTAGCACCGGCTGTTTTAGCTGCACTTCGGTGATCTTTATACCATGTTGTCGATCCTATCGGATGCAATCCATGTGGACCTGCATTGGTTGTACTTGGAATCGTTGTGTGACAAGTTGTACACTCACCAATCGTTCCGGTATGCCCTTGGAGTGCGATACTTTGAACGTTATCGTTAGCATGAGAACTTGGATACTCTGCATGGGTCGCACCGTGACACGCTTCACATTGTAGATTTCCATGCCCTTTACTAAATCGGTACAGTGATTTACCCGCCATTGGTGTATTGGCAGTGGTTGCGAATTTTGTATCTATCGTCGCACGCAATGTTCCCGGAGAAGAGAATACACTGTTATAGCGGGTAAAATTGCCAGAAGTTGTATTTTTATCATGACACTGTTGGCAGTTAGGTTGATCATACCATCCCGCACGTCCAGATTTGCCCACATCGCTCATTGTACCGTGACAGCTTTGACAATCAATGGCGTTACTTCCATTTGCATTTTTTGCATTCCCCATCGCACCACGTAAACATTTGGTTACTGAACCCGGATGACATTGGTAACACGAATCGCGATTCGTACTGCTGTTCATTGTGCTCCCTGTTTTAGGATCGATAACATTGGCGTGTCGAGAGTGCAATGCTTCAGTAAGAGGTTTAATGCCTGTTTTAAGTGGCGTACCTAAAGCATTTGATTGATGACACGACGCACATAGAACCGGTTGCCCCGCATCAGCATTTGCTAGCAAAGTGGTACCTTTCGTGTAGGTGCCTTGCATATTTGCGTCAGCAATAGCAGTGGCGTGCTTTTGATCGTGAAGTTTAAGGATATTGCGTTTCCAATCTTTTTCAGCGGCACTATCATTAACCCATCCAGCCGTCGGTTTTGCCGCGGCAACACTGTTGGAGGCATGACAGCTGATACAACTCATTTCATCAGATACCGGAAGAACTACTTTTGTACTTGCCAAAATTGTCCCTGCTGCATCTTTAGCAACCACTTTGACCATCGGATAGTAATTTTTGACACCATTATCATCGTATGGCATCGCAGGGATTCCCTCTGCTTCCCACCAACTGTTAGTACTGTTATACGTCATCGTTTGAGGAGTACTGCTTTGGGTTTTGTTACCTGTAAGACCGGTATCAATTCCCAATGCAGCGGCAGCAGAACCAAAAAGTTTTCCAACATAATCCCAAAAATTGGTTTTAACTCCACCATTTTTATCTTTATTGCTGGTTGTGTTGATCGAACCGGTCGTATCGGCAACCGCTTCATAGGTCAATGTTACACCGCTTGTAATATTTTTACCACTTGTCACATCTTTACTGATGAGATGAGCATGAAGATTATTGTATGGAGGGAGAATACTAAAGATTGAGTAATCTTTACCATCAACACAGTGCATACCTAAATCGTTCCATGCTACAAGGGTATACTTGCCATTCCCAACTGATGGAAGAGTAACAGGAGGGGTTGTAGTCGTAGGAGGAGGAGTGTATCCTGCTGTCCCATTAGATCCATCATTTTTATGATCTTCAAAATGTGTTTTTGCTTCCGACTCGCTTACTCTATAGTGTTGCCCAATCGTATTTTGAATAGCTTCATCATCATCCGTCTCACTCAAGTCGATCCGATTTTGATTTTTAAATGTTTCACGATGTAATGTGTCAATAGTAATTCCATTAGATGTATCATTATCACTATCAAGTGTTTGAAGCACTTGGAGCATATTGATTACTTTTGGATCATCAACCGTTGTACCAACCAAATCCAGAGGTGTTATTACACCATTCTTAGGTTTAGCCGATCCTAAATACAAATTTCCTATGTGAAATGTAATGGATTCACCCTCTTTGTATTGGAAATTACCATTTTTATCAGTAATCCCACCTTTTTGTGTTGGAGTTTCGAATTCCAAACCTTGCACAGGGGCATCGATAAACGTTGCCGTTGATAGACCCGTAGCTGGATCAACAGTTCCCCCGCTTCCTCCACCACATCCACTAAGAATGAACGCCGCTAACACTGACGAAATAAGAGCAATTGGTTGTCGCATAGTGACTCCTTTATTTAAACTTTCTCTGTTATGGTAAGATACGTTTATGAAGTTTTAATGAAATAAGGATTTTTTATGCATTTACTAATTATTGATGACAATGAAGAATTACTCTATGCCCTCCAGCAACTGCTCCGTGATGCCCAATACCATGTTGATGTTGCAACAACATTAGCAGATGGAAAAGAGTGCATTGATGAAAAAAAATACGATTTGATTCTTTTAGACTGGATGCTCCCTGATGGTAGCGGAGTTGATTTGCTTATCCGTTTACGCAAAAATAATATTAGTACTCCAATATTACTCTTCTCCTCTAAAAAAGAGGTGGAGGATAAAGTAGAAGCACTCGATGGAGGGGCGGATGATTATTTGGAAAAACCTTTTTCTAATATAGAGCTACTAGCAAGAATACGTGCCTTACTCCGTCGAGAGTGTGCACAAAAACAAACAATCATACAATTAGGAGATTTAACAATCGATTTTTCTTCCCGTAGTGTTCATATCAATAATACCCCTATTAAACTCTCTGCTAAAGAGTTTGAACTACTCGAATTACTCGTCTTAAATGCCAACACTGTATTAACACGCTATCAAATATCAGAACATTTAAGCCGCGACTTTGATCATCTCAGTGCGAGTAATATCGTCGATGCTCATATTAAAAATTTACGAAAAAAGCTTGATGGTGACAATCTCATTCAAACAATCCGAGGGGTTGGGTATATGATTGCCCGCTAATCACTATTTAAACGATCTAAAATGAAACAAGGCGATAGTCCCCTCACCCTCACCCTCACTGCGAAGATATAAATCTCCTTGTAGTAATAACGCGATACGCTTACTAATAGCAAGTCCAAGTCCACTCCCTTCTGTGATATTTTGGTTGTTTGTCCGTACTTGGTAAAAATCATCAAATAAATCGGCTAATGCTTCATACGCTATACCACATCCGGTATCTCTTACCTCTAGAATAAAAAGTTCTTCTAAAAAATGGAGCTGTACATCTATAAATCCGTGATCGGTAAATTTTATCGCATTGGAAAGCAGGTTGATGATTACCTGACCCAACAGTCGTGAATCAGTTCTAAAATCTGCTTCAAATGGCTCAAACATTGTCCGAATCACTAACCCTTTATCCTCCGCCAAAGGAGATACGAGATCCAATGCCTCTTGTATAATCTCAATCGGATTACATACAGAGATATGGGGTTCAATTTTTCCCGATTCTACTTTGGCATAGTCCAAAATATTATTAATAACACCCAAAAGGTGATGCGCTGAATTTTCGATTTTTTCCAGTGTTTCACATACTGGGCTCGGAGTATTTGGCTGTGTGATCAAATACTGTGTCAAGCTCAAAATAGAGCCAAGAGGTGTGCGTAATTCGTGTGACATAGCGGATAAAAAAGAAGATTTTGCTTGAAGAGAAGCTTTTGTTTTTCCGAGTAATTCCAAACGCTTCAGATTCACCATTGTCGTAAACATCAGAGCATTAAAAGAGTGCGCCATAACCCCGATTTCATCGTACCCAGTTTCTGTTACCGTTTGAGAATAATCACCCGTCGTGGAGATTCGCATGGCGGTGTCGGAAAGTTCACGCAAAGGTTTAATAATACGCAAAACAATAATCCATACCAAAAAAGCAATAAGAACAAGTCCAATCCCAAACACACTCAACAAAAGCATTTGAAAATGGTACAAGAGGGCAAGTGCGTCACTTTTTGGCATTGCATTATGAAAAGTCCACCCCTCTAACATACCTGAAAGGGTTATCTTGTCATGGAGAAAATCATCCATATCATAAAGAGCATTACTGTCTTTATAATGGATAGAAGGGGGAGCGGTCAGCCATCTATACGGATTTTGTTCGATTTCTAACTGCTTAACAAAATTTTTTGCTGGATATGAAATAACTAAATATCCTAAAAAATAATGTGTATCAAATGACCCATACAAAGGTGTAAATAGATAAAGGGTATCATCGACAAATAAAAAGTTTTTCCCTTTTTTAACTTCAGCAGCAACACTAGTTCCTTTTGCAAAAAGTGTATTAATTTTTGCAGTTTGAGATGAAGCAATAACCGTAAAATCAGGTGCGACTGTATAGAGGATTACGGATTCTCCTAAATCATCCATTTTTTGTTCCAAAATATTGGTAATACGTCGATCGATATCTCTAACTACCATATCATCCATTACTTCTAAATGGGATAAAAAATACACTTCTTTCTGTAAATGATTCAGATGTAATGTTAATTCTTGTGCGACTGAAATGGATTGTATACGTAGAAGATCTTGTTCTTTTTTGAGCATTAATTCCGATTCATACCCCCACAAATAGGTTAATAATGCAATAATGATTAAACCAATTCCCCCTATAAGTGTTATAAACAGCTTATAAACGATAGGCAATGAATCCCATTTAAATTGCATAATTTATTTGTGCTCCCTAAACAATATTTTTAGATGATACTTTTGTGCCATAGACTCATCTACGTATCCTATAGAGTTATCTACTTTGGACAAAAACTCAGCAACCATCTCCTGAGTTTTAAATGTTTTTGGGGGTTTATACCCTAAAAAATGGGCCTGAAGCCATATACGAGATAATATATCCCTATCAACATTGACAACTTCGGATTCAAACTTCAATCTTAATGGATTGTCAATGCCTAAATTTATAGGAATCACCTTTTGACCCCCTACATGAAATTTTTTTGCTACATAAATACTTCGAATTTCCTCTTTCGTTAACGTATTTACACTAAAATTTTCACCTGCAACAACTACAAGAGTATCTGCAAACAAAGATTGTATTATTACGTTAAAAAATAATACTACAACAAACATTTTCGACATAAATATTAGTTTTTTGAATTTTTTCATACTCTAATTATATACACTTTTCTAATAAACTACTGTATATGCATATAGCGTACTTTAGCAAGTATGCTACAATTGTGACCAACGAATCGATATTTTAATGGAGATTGCATGTTACGTTCACTAGCGATTATCTTTTTTATTGCACTCTCATTGTATGCAAAAGTATCCGATTACAACCCCTATTTCCAACAAGCAGGAAATTACTACAACATCCCCCCTCTCTTACTCAAAAATATTGTAGCTATCGAAAGTGCCGGTAATCCTAATGCTATCCGCATCAATGATAACGGAACCAAAGATTACGGATTGATGCAAATCAACTCCATCCATTTCAAAGAACTAAGTCGCTGGGGGATAAATGAGAATAATATTCTCAATCCTCAAATCAATATCTATGCGGGAAGTTGGCTCCTCTCCGAACATATCAAAGAGCAAGGATTTAATCTCCAAGCCATCGGAAATTATCACTCCAAAACACAGGTACATAAAGAGAAATGGCTACGACGACTCATCGTCGCACTGAAAACCTCACCCTAAATTCAACGAGAAAATAGGTAACAGCATCGCGGTGACCATCACCCCGATAATCCCTCCGATAATAAGCATCAATGAGGGTTCGAGTACTGAGAGAAAAAGAGCTATTTTATCTTTGTTGGTATCGATGTAAAATGCCGAAAGGTGCTCTAACATCGAGGAGAGTTCACTTGTTTCCTCCCCGATAGCCACCGCTTCGATAAATGCATCATCGATGGTGTATGTCCCCTCTTGTTTGAGCGCTTTAGAGAGTGATGAGCCCTCGACGACCCGTACCGATGCCTCTTGAAACAGCGCTTTTATCACTTCGGAGGAGAGGGTAATGCAGGAGAGTTTGATGGTATTAACGACCGGTATCCCTGAGCGCATCAAGAGCGATGAGATGGTGCAAAATCGTGCCAAATCGGCGGTTTCCACCATTTTTCCCACAATCGGGAGTTTTAGTATTAGCGCATGAATCCCTTTTTTAAAGGTGTAATCGGTTGCCATTTTATACGAAAACAACCCCACGGCGCCCAATACTCCTGATGCCAAAAAGAACCAATTTTGGGCGAAAAAATGGGCGAGGGAGATAATAATCTGAGTCAACATCGGTAACGCTTGCCCCGTCGATTCGAAAATCGCGGTGATTTTCGGAACCACTACGGTGAGCATAAACGAGATCATCAAAATCGATACGACAATGATAAATGAGGGGTATACGAGGGCTTGGGAGAGTTGTTTTTTCACTTTTTCTTGGAGGATTAGATAGTGAGAAAGCTCGTTTAACACCTCCGCCAATATTCCGCGATCTTCGGATATTTTGAGAGTTCCGGTGTAAAAGACGGGGAGAGTATAGTGCTCTTGGGATTCAAGGGATTGGGCAAAGCTTTTCCCCTCATGGATAGAGTTTACCAATGACTCAAAAAAACGCTCCAACCGAACGTTGGAATGGTTTTGGTGTTTCAAGAGGCTCAAGGCTCGTGTCAACGGAATCCCTGCATTAAGATAAACCGCGAGATCACGGCTTAAAATTGCCAGTTGTGAAGAGGGGAGAGATTTTTGTTTAAAAAGTGCCAACACACCGAAAAAGGATTGCTCACGCATCGAGATATCCGAATACAAAATCCCCAACGATTTGAGTTTTATTTTCGCATCCTCATACGATGAAGCCTCAATGGTCGATTTTAGGGGATTACCTGCATTATCTAGCCCTTTGTAATGAAATTCCATTACGCCTCTTTTACCCCCACACGGATGATCTCATCGAGACCGGTCGTGTGATTAAGCAATAATGCTATTAGTTGATGGGATAGAAACTGCATCCCGCGTAATCGCATCATTTCACGGATTTCAAAATCGTTATCACTGTTTTTGAGAAGTGGTCGAAGGGTATCATCAAGCATAAAAAATTCCCCTATCGCAACACGCCCCTGATACCCTGTGTAATGGCAATGGACACACCCTTTTGGGTGGGCTACACTATGCCCATGTTCAATCGCTAACTCATCGGCATCCACATCGGAGAGTGTAACAATCTCTTTGCATTCAGGACATAATTTCCGTACAAGACGCTGTGCCAAAACCCCTATCAACGTCGAGGTAATCAAAAATTTATCGATTCCCATATCGGCTAATCGGGTCAGTGCAGCGGTGGCATTGTTAGTATGGAGTGTCGAGAGGACTAAATGCCCCGTCATCGCCGCTTGGATAGCGATATGGGCGGTTTCGCTGTCGCGTATCTCCCCGATCATGATGATATCGGGGTCTTGACGCAAGATGGAGCGCAACCCGCTAGCAAAACTCAACCCTGCTTTGGTGTTGACCGCGATTTGACTCACATGGGGAGCATCGTATTCAACCGGATCTTCGATGGAGATGATGTTTTTCTCAGGAGTTGCAAGCTGTTGCAAAAACGAATGCAACGTGGTCGATTTACCACTCCCTGTAGGTCCTGTGACTAAGATAATACCGTGGGAGAATTTCAGAAGCTCTTCAAACTCGGAGGTGGTTTTCTCATCAAACCCTAACTCCCGCAATGCGGGTATCGACGATGCTTGCATCAGCAACCGTAAAACTACCCTCTCACCATGATAGGTAGGGAGAACTGAGACCCGTATGTCGAGATTTTTTCCCGCTACTTTCACCTGTGTTCGTCCATCTTGTGGGAGCCGTTTTTCGGAGATATCGAGTGCAGAGATAACCTTTATACGGCTAATGATGAGATCGATGATATTTTTATCCAAATCGATATGTTTAATCAGTGCCCCATCAATCCGAAACCGTACTTCCCCTTTTTTCTCATGGGTTTCGATATGGATATCACTCGCTTTGCGTTTAATCGCTTGATAAAAGATGGTATTGACGAATTTGATAATGGGAGCTGATTCTTCACTACTAAGCAGATCGGCAGAGTTTTTAATAAAATCGACCAATGAGAGCTCTTCATCAATAAAATCACTATTACTCGGAGTACTCTGGGAGATATCCTGATCGGTTTTATGTTCTAAAAATTTTAAATAGAGATTTTCATACCCTGCATGAGAAAGGTGCGCTATCGGGTACGTGAGGAAGAGTTTATTATAAAGCTGTAATGCCGATAAATGGTCTGCTTCAGGGATAATGGCATAGGTCACCTCCGCATACGAACAAAACAATAAAGAGTGACGTATGCACACCGAAGTATCAATGTTTTCGGGGTAATGGACAACAATACCCGTTTCATCTAAAAACGGAAATACAATCACGGCTTAGCCTCTTTTTTGGCTTCGATATTTTTCGTTATATTGGCTATATAACGCTCTTGTATCGCATCGAGTTCGCTCAATTGAGTACGCAATGAATTTAAATCACCACTTTTTTCGATGATATAGGGGGTGAGCATAATGACAAGATTGATTTTATCATGCTTTGTTGCTTTGTCTTTAAAAAGGTATCCCAGTACGGGGATATCTCCTAAGAGGGGGACTTTTGTGTCGGTTTCATCAATTTTTTCTCGAATTAGCCCTCCGATAATAACACTCTCACCATTACTAACAATCGCCGAAGTAAGAACCTCCCGTTTCGTCGTACTCGGACGGTCCGCAATCGAGTTAGGTTCGATATCTTCGAGTTTGGCGGTTACCCCTAATAACACTTTGTTATCATTAGAGAGACGGGGTTTGATTTTGAGGGTTAATCCGATATCTTGACGGGTATAGTTTTGCGTTATCCCTGTCCCAACTCCTTGTGTTACTCCTGAACTAATCGATTCGGTTTTTCCCACATAGATAGAGGACTCTTGGTTATCGATACACAAAATAGAGGGTTCGGATAAAACATTTGCCGCACCGTTGGAGTTTAGCAATGAAATATTAGCTCCCAAAGCAATCCCACTGGTAAGACTGGGGAGGGTAATCGCCCCTAAAAGGGTCGAATCGAGTGAAATAGCAGAGGTTTTGCCATCACCCAACAAAGAGTTAAAGGTAAAAAGTCCGTTTGAGCCCAGTTTTCCACCGGAAAGCCCGTATTTAATCCCCACCTCTTGCGATTTGTTTTCGCTGATTTCGATAATTTTAGCACGTACATAAACTTGTTGTCGATTATGATCCAACTCACGAATCGTCAATTCAAGACTCTTAAACAAATCTTCGCTAGCAATAATAATCAATGAATTAGTAGCATCATCACTCGTAATACTCGGTGGTTGTTGTCCCGGTATCAAAGTCATTTTTCCGATAATCGTATTAAGCGTCGTCACAATCGATTTGGCATCGGCATTTTTGAGGGGGATAACGTGAGTAGTATTGGCAATACTGTCATCTTTAGCATCCAAAATAGCCATCGCTTTTTTGATAGTAGCAATGTTATCGGGAAAATCGGTGACGATAACGGAGTTGGATTCTTTAGAAGCAGTTACTTTGCCATTTTTACTGGCGAAGTGTTTAATCTTTGTCCCCATCGTTTCGGCATTGGAATTATGAAATGTAAAAATACGGGTCTGCATCTGCGGAATATCACTTTTTTCCATAAAAGGGAGATTCATTTGCGTCGCGTCTGCCGTTTTAACGACACTCAAATACCCTCCTCCCGAATCGATGAGGGTATATCCCCGCGCATCGAGGGTGCTTTGGAGTATCCCGAACAAATCTTTTTTGTTAATCGGTTTGTTACCGGCATAACTGATGGTTCCCGGAATCTCATCGGTGATAAAAATATTTTTATGGGTCGTTGCTGCAACCAGTTTGATTAAATCGGTAATCCCCATCCCATCGATAGAGAGAGAAACCTTCTCATTATTTGCCGAAGCTCCCCATAATACGGTACACAACGAAAGCGATAAGAGTAATAATTTAGCGGGTGATTTCATAAACGATATCCTTTGGTAGGTTATTACGCAGTACCGTTATACGGATACTCCGAAGGTGTGGAATTTGAGAGTAAATACTTAATACATCGGCATAGGAGGAGAGTTTTTTGTTATTAACCGATTGGATAATATCCCCATTAAGAATCCCTAACTGTACAAAAAGGGAATCGGAGTCCACTCTATTGACACGGAAACCATCGATTTTTGTCCCGTTAAACACTTCAGCAATATCAATACTTTTGGTGATATTCTGGATATTGTTCATCTGTGCCATCACGGCTTCATGCTTGATTGTATGCCACTCATTCATCTTGATATTAGAGGATGGATCGGATATTGCCTCACTCACCATCTCTTGGCGAGCGAGCGGGTCATCATGTCCCAACCTAAGGGTATATTTTTTCCCAAATCCGGAAAAGGTAGCTGTTTTGTCACCTACCGAAATCAGCTGAAAGAAATTTTTGTATTTCCCCCCCAACGGAACAACCGTCGTCGTTTTTGAATCGCTGATACTGATAAAAGAATCCGAATTAGAGCGATAAATTGCTTTGATTCGGTGCGGGTCTGGGACAAGTGTCTGTTTTGTAACTGTTTTCGATTGCGATATCGATGAAGATTGGTTGGTTAACCCAAATTTTTCTCCAAAATGAAAAAGATCAAAAAACGGATCAAACTCAGAGGTAAACCCCTCTGTTGTTGAGCTTGGTAAAAACAGACTTCCTGCCGTTGAGAGACTCCATGCCAACACTAAAGGTAACGCAAATTTGTTAAAACGTTGGAGGGTTGATTCGTTAAAAACTACTTTCATAGACCAGCCCCTCCTTCTCTTGATGTAAACGTCCTACCAGTAGCGGATAACGACGAAGCTGAGGAGTAGGATCAAAAACGATACGGATTTTTTCATCCATTAGATCATACGCACCACTACAATGACCAAAATCCCCCTCCCCCTCTATCGTTACTAGTAACGGATGAATAAGCGAGTAGGTCATCCGTATCGAATCGATATTACCGGGGAAAAAAGTACGGTATAGCGGTGAAAACGAGAGGTTTTCAAACGAAAGTTGGTTGAAAACTATCCACGGGGTAAAATGGATATGTTCGAGTGTCCCTAACACTCCGTTATCGAGCAACAACTCGCCGTTCTCAATCTCCAAAGTGAGTAATCGGTTGCTAAACGTTTCGTTATTGATAAACAAATGGTGTTGTGAGAGGAGAGATTCAAACTCAAAATAGAGTCTCTCTTTGGGTATCATCACCACTAAAATGAGAAAAATATAGAGCGGGTAAAGGAGACGTTTCATGATTCAATCTCCACGATAATCGAACCCTTAGATGAGCCGTTATGCCGAAGGGTCATTTTTTTAATCACCAACATGGAGTTGAGAAGCTTGTTTGAGAGGAGATTAAATTCGCTCGATGAGAGGTTGTTGTATTCGAGATAAATATTCCCGCCCCGTTTCTCTTGTTTGGTTAGATTAGGGTGATTTTTAAAATACTCAAAATCACTCTGAGAGGTTTGTGTTGACCAACGTGTTTTAAGAGACTCAATCTCTTTTACCTCTGCCCTAAGAGCATCTTGTTGTTCTCTTAGCTCACTTACATTGGTATACTCCCACAATGCTGCTGCCATACTCACAATGACTAACACAACCATAACAAAAAGAGGGGATTTGGTTTTCATCGTAATCGAACCTCCAGTTGTTTATTATCCTCTCTCACCTCTGCATGGCGAAGCTGTTTTTTAATCTCCTCTTTGAGTTTTGCCCCCGCATTGCTATCATGGGTATCGATGAGTAGAGTGATTGTTTTACCGTCATAATTCAATTCACGCATCCCTTCTGTGTGAAATGCAACGACCGGTGCGGAGAGGGTATTATCCACTATGAGACGGTTTGCTTCACCCGGCTTGGAACCCGGTATTAACACAATCCCCTCAGCCGAAGAGCTCACAGGAGGTGGAGTAATCGGCGCGGGTGGTGGAGGGTTCGCTGTTTTAACCTCTACGGGGATATCACTCAGCTCTTTACAGGCTTGTCGCAAACGGAGCTGTTTTTTCTCTTTTATTTTTAACGTTTCCGCTATCGATTGACGTTCAATCGACGTTTCAGGGAGTTTTGAGCGTTGCAACTCTTCTTGAATCGTTCTCTCTATGTTCACCGATTCTTGATAATTTACTACCGCATGGGTAGCAAAATTTCCAAACAAGAGCACGGCTATGATAAACGTCACCCTGAGGGTTTTAGGGGTGAGAACAGCAGGGGCAAAAGCTTCTCGCGGAAGTGTCGGGAGATGATATTTCGGATGGGATAATGCTTCATCGAGGGAGAGTGTCTCTTTTTGGAGCAAATACGACGAGTCCATCTCCACCACAACTCCATCCACTATCGCCAACGATTTTTCCTCACTAAGGCGAATCGGATGAGACTCGGTAGCAAATACCCACTGTGCAAAGGTGATTTTCTCTATCGATTCGAATTTCGGATTCGATAACACTTCTTTGGCTATCTCTGATTGATTGTAGGCGATGAGGATAAAATCATGATTTCCGATGGATTGCGCTTGATAGGTGTAGGTATCGTCCAAATCAAACAATGCCGTCCCATACGATGCGGCTTCTTTGGATGTTTTAACCTTTAGATTGGCTCTTTTTACCCAATAGTATCGCGGGGGGATGACTAACACCGTCTCTTTTGAAGGAGGTGTCATCTGCGTGTGATCACCATAGACTAATGGGGCAGTGCGATAAAACAAACGGTGCAACAGAGGATATTTCTCAGCAATCAATCGTAGTTTATCAAAGGAGAGTGACATTTTTCACCCGCTTATCGACAAGATTATAACGAAATTTCATGTGTTCATCATGGCTGTTTTCACGAATACGTACATCACACATAAGATCGTAAGAGACTCCCGATTTGTAAATAAAGAAATAGGTATCAAAAAGCGCTCCCAATGAGGGTTCAGCGGCAACAACCTCTTCTTTTGAGACAAAAGCTTTGGTTCGAAATTGGGTTAATGTACGAATTTTCTCAGGAGATAGCGTAGGTAAAACCAGTGATAAAACTTCAGGGGTAAGTGCATTAAAATCCATTTTATCCCCCTCATACCCAATGTAACGATCCCAAGGGATCGAGAGAATCGCCGTGTCTTTTGTTAGCTCTATGTAGCGTTCTACAATCAGATTAAACTGTTTTGCATCACCAATCACCCCATTTTTAAAATCGGGATGACTCAATGCAATCTCCGTATCTGTGCTACGTTCACTATTATCGGTATCGATTGTATCCAAAACGAGCTTAATGAAAATATCAGCGTCAGCAATCGGATACGTTGCAAAGAGCTTCATAAAGAGTGCAAGATTAGCCTCATTAACCTTCCCATCACCATTGCTTAGAGAATTAATATTCCATCTTCCATAGGGGGAAGATAGATTTGCGGTTAAAGTAAAGTCCCTTTTTTTACTCTCGATTTGTAATGGCAACCTCATCGCTAAATCGAGCTCTTCCGCACCTGTAATTGCACTCAGTAAAGAAGGAAGTTGTTGCTCTAAATCATCCAAAAGACGCAGCGATGCACTTTGGTAAAAAAGTCTATTCCCCTCACGTGAGAGCTTCTCACTCTGTCCCAATGCCAGTGCAACGATCCCCATCAGTAGGGTTATCAACACCAACGTCATCATTAAAACTATTCCGCTTTTGTTCATGCTCATTTTTAATACAATATTCTTTGTTATAGTTTTCCCTTAAGTATAGCGAGTAGAGATGAATTTTGTATGAAAATGGAAATACTAATAAAGAATGGTTACACGGTGATAACATTACAGTAATAGATTCGTAACCCCCATTCCCTACTATTTTGCCGTTATGAAAAACCAAAAAAAAGGGATTCCAATGCATTTACGGACTTATTCTCTTGTTGCCGCAACGGCTATTTTAGGCACTTTATTTTTTGTCGGATGTGGTAGTGATGATTCATCCCCTTCAATCCCTACAGTTGTTAGTACCGAGTTTATCGGGATGGATGCTCCGACAACGGCTGATAAAATGGATCATGTTTATTCTGAAGCGTCTGTTAAAATCACTTATAGTGATGGAACTACTGTCACACAACCGCTCGAATATAAAACTCTTATGAGTACAGGCGATGTTATCGGTGGTACAACGGTCGGAGCGATTTTAGATGTTAACGGTAGTCCAATCATGGATACATCTGTTAGCCCTTCTACAGCCTTTGTTTCGGATACCCCAGATGGTCAAAGTGTTATGCAAATCGGAAATACAATCCAAATGGTTTCTCAATTTGAATATGTTACAGCCGATGGAAGCGGAGCGAGTCGATACGGAGTACTACCGGCTATGATGAATCTCAGCACATTAACACAAGCTGCAAACGGAGACTTCAACATCAGTAAAATCGCAAACATTGATTCTAGCAGTGTTGGTGGATTGTGGATTACGTGTGCAGCGAGTATGACACCATGGACAACACATCTGGGAAGTGAAGAGTATGAACCGGATGCTAAACTCGTTGAACTTGGAACTGGTAGCGGAACCGATACACTCACTGGTCCAAATGCCTATTTTGGAGATACAACAACTGCAAATGTCTATAACTATGGTTATATCCATGAAACAACCGTTACGTCGACTGGTGCAACAACTCTCAAAAAACACTATAATATGGGACGTTTCTCTCATGAACTTGCGCAAGTAATGCCGGATAACAAAACCGTTTACTTCGGAGATGATGGCTCATATACTATGCTCTTTATGTACGTTGCCGATACTGCGGGTGATTTGAGTGCAGGTACATTGTACGCGGCAAAATGGACTCAAACAAGTACATCAACCGATCGTTCGGTTACAGCCAACCTCACTTGGATCAAACTCGCTCATGCAACCGATACAGAGGTTAAAGCAATCATTACCGCTAAACCTAAATTTAGTGACATATTCGAAACCGCCGCATCTGCAACTGCCGGATTTATAAAAATCAAAACCTACAAAGGGACTGAATATATCAAACTTAAAACAGGTATGGAAAAAACAGCAGCTTACCTTGAATCTCGTCGTTATGGAGCATTGCTTGGTGCAACCAGCGAATTTAATAAAATGGAAGGGGTCACCGTTAACGCCAAAGACAAAAAAGTTTACATGGCAATCTCTAACATGAGCGGCGGTATGGCAACAAGCTCTAGTGATCCAGTTGACGATATCAAAGCACCGATCGAAAAAGCAGGAGCAGTATTCGAGCTTGCACTTAGCAGTGGAAAAAGCGATACAGCCGGTACAGCTATCAACAGTTCTTATGTAGCGACAACGATGAATGCAATCCCTGAATTGACAGGTTTGACTGTCTCTGTCAAAGATGTATTCGGTAACAGTGCTGATGTTTCCAAAGTCGCTAATCCGGATAATCTTAAATTCTCTGAAAAAATGCGCACACTCTTCGTCGGGGAAGACAGTGGAATGCATATCAACAACTTCGTATGGGCGTACAACATCGATACAAAAAAATTCTCACGTATCCTCTCAGCTACTGCCGGTGCTGAATCAACAGGTCTTCAGGCCATCGAAAATCTAAATGGAACCGGATATGTTATGTCGAGTATTCAACATCCGGGTGATGCACTCTTGGTTGATTGGAACGCTTCTAATCCAATCGTTTCAGGACTCGCCGCTTCAATCAACAAGAAAAAATCGGCTATGGGATACATAAAACTTCCTGCTATCCGCTAAATCACGATGTCCCTTTTCGGAGGGGCTCTTTTTTGTCCAACAACCGCATACTCTCAATATTCACCCATATTTTATTTTGACGGTAACAATTACATCGAAGATCACTTTCTCGATGAACGTGCAACAACGCTAAAGATGAGGAATTTTTACTGAGAAATCGGTGTTCCACCCTTTTGCCAATTTAAAATTGTTTTATTGATTAGATTATTGCCATCGGTTTCAGGATTGGTCTGAGGAGTATCTCCTGAACCGAAGAAAAGTCCCACTACGTGCGATGATGCAACATCATTGATGTGTGAAAAGAGCCAATCGACACGGTTGTCTTTGTAATGCTGATAGGTATTATTTTGATCCATATTTCCCAGTGGAATCTGCCACATAATCGTCGATTTACCAATACGTTCTGAGAACGTTTTACTCCATGCTAAATATGCGGTTGCTTTTTGATCATCCCACCAACGAAAACTTTGCCCTTGCAACTCATACCATCCCGCATCACGGTCTGAAGGATCGGTTACGATAAAATCGCCATCACCGGCACCCAATGCATTCATAAAAGTAGCAAGCGATTCAGCATCGCCGCTTTGAGCAGAATTCCAAGGAGATGCGTGTAACCCTACCGTAGTATTCGGTGCATATTTACGTGCCATCGAAATCATACACCGTGTTAACCCCGCCACACTGTTTTCTTGAGTAGAACAATCGGTCGGGTTGGAGGTTCGAACAGGCGATGATATGGCATGAGGATCACTATTGACCTGACGTACATATCCCCATAAATCAGGCTCTACATGGATCATTACACGCCGTGTACCTATCTTTTGGAGGAGAAAACGCCAGTCATTAAGATAACGGGTGAGGATCGCAGAATCACTCATTGCCGTCACTTCTGCTGAACCTTCCCCCATTTTTGCGGTATTAAGCCACAGATAGTAGGTAAAAACAGGAATTTGAGCGCGCGTTGACCCCTCCCATTTAGCAGAAGTTGCATTGGTAATATGGGCGTTTATGTACTCTCCCGGTGGAAGTTCATCCCATTGCCAACATCCCCACCAACCGCTACAAGAGGATGAAGCTTTACACGAATTCATGCACGCCTCATCCGGTGCCGATCCCCCTGCTAGATAGAGATATCGGGCATCAAACGGTGCAGCAGATGCTGTTTCATTACTCATTTGGGCACCGATTAATAGGGTGTTTTTACCCATAAAACTAGCACTGGTCGTATTATTATCGGTATTATTAGTGTCAGATGTAGTATTTATACTAGGTGTTTCGCCACTCTCACCACCACCGCCACAAGCGCTTAAAAACAACGCAGAGAGAAATGCGATAACTATATTTCGAATCATGGAATATCCTTTATATCACTAATTATTACTTAAACTGCTAATCTCTGTCGCACTTAAAGCACCACTATAAAGCCTGAAATCTTCCATACGCCCTTTGAAATAAGGATCGTTTGAATATTGTGCCCGACCTAACCAATTTTGTGTCGTTTCACCCATCTGATAAGGCTCAAAGGTGACTGCATTATTACTGGCTACCTCCACACCGTTGAGATAAAGTGTTCCGATGCTACCCGATAACGTAACCGCTACATGTACCCATGTATTGGTACTGATTGCACTTGGGGCATTGATATTATGTTCTCCGTACCACATAGTGCCTGTTGTAGCCACACGCATCGTTTTATTGGAGCCGTTTAGAAGAAGTGCCAAATAAGCAATATCACTCGATCCAAAATCAAAAAGTCTCTGATTTCCGCTATTTCCCCCTGCCCAATTCATCCATACGCTGATGGTAAAATCACCAATATCCGCCATAATCCCTGAGGGCAAAGAGAGAGAACCGCTCGTACCGTCAAACGCTAACGCACTCCCCGAAACACGCCCAGATCCCCAGCTAGTAGCTCCGTTTAAAGTACCGTTTTTTCCGTTTCCGCTACTATCGACGGCTACGAGACCGCTACCTTCTTTTAATGAAAGGTGAATTTTTTTCTCATACGGGGTAACGGTTCGGATGATATTCGATAACGCCGTCTCTCCTCTTGGTGTGGTTGCGGTTATAGCATAATACCAAATTCCATCACTTGGTGCATCTGTGTAGGTACGTGGATCGGTTACGTTGGCAATAGTCGCAAATGGACCATTAGCAGAAGACGCACGTTTAACACTGTAACTTGTAGCATAAGCACTTCCCCACCATGAGAGTAACACTTTACCCTCATTAAGAACAGCACTTAAACCACTGGGAGCAACATCTCCAACATAAGGGTCACGTGACATTGTGAGTGTACCAAAACTAGGTTCATCACCACCGGTATCTCTCCATTCAGGACGCACTTTCGCCACCATAGTACTCACCCATGGTGCCGAAAGTCCCTTGCGATTGACATAATGATTGTAAATTATTTCCCATGTAGGGCGTAAATGGGGACGTCCGGAATCGGATACAGTGTTCATCGTCCCCTGACGATTTGAGTATCTCGAGTACGGCAGGGTATAAAAATTGCCATTTGAATCGGTCAAATTTGATTTGGCGACATACTCCGCACCAGCTAGAAATCGGTTATTTCGATACCCATATAAATCAATCCCCTGATTCCATGCCATCTCACAAAACGATGCAATACAGCTGATACTGAGAGTACTGTGTCCCTGATCCCGTCCGCTCTCTTGCCATTGCCCGAGATATCCGGGATGGAGTACATACACGTTATGAGCCGATGCCCCATTGCCTCGACCCGTCGTCGTATAGTAATTCAACGCCTCATTACAAATATCTACCCTCTCGCAAAAAACACCGATTGCAAAAATTCCACATAACGTCAAAGCATCCCATGATGCCCAATAGTTGGTGATATCTGAACCGTTATGATCAGTAATAAAACTATGGCAAAGGGGATACCATATACTAAGTAACCACTCTTTAAAGTGGCTTTTGTCGGCGCTTAGCCATCCCGAATAGGTACTCATAATTTCAGCAGCATTCACCCACTGATACCCATACAGACCAGCAGCGATAAACCGATCCGCATTTCCGGTAAGTGTCGTCATCGTCGATGACCATTCATTGAGAAATCGAACCGCTAAATCGGCATATCGTGTATCTCCGGTAATTTTCCAATACAACGCAATCTGATATGCCGATTCCATATCAAATACCATCGTTCCAAAATTCTGAGCCACAACATTTCCGTTCGCGTCCGTTACCCCCGCTCCGCGTACAACCGTTACCAACGGGTTAGGTACACGATTTAGACTCGTGTAATCGTGATCGTCCAACTTATTCCAACCCGAAATCCACGGCTCCGCATTCGCTGATACTTTAGCCGCCATACGGGAAAAATCAGCTTCGGTATGTAAAAGTCCGGGATGACGAATGGTGGTCATTGTTAATGACTCAGTTGATCCACCTCCGTTAGTACCAGCGCCCGTTGCACTACCACTATCACCTCCGCCACCTCCACAAGCACTAAGACTTAAGACACCCATAATATAGAGAAATTCGCGACGGGTTAAACCTTCATAGAAATTTTTCATTTTGCTTCCTTGTAACTCTATTTAAATATGTTCTTGTCCTGCATTTGCCTTGATGGATACTGAAACTATTTAACAAATTACACTAATATTTATTAATTAGTTTTTTTTAACTTATCCGTATAATAACAATTTACTGGTCATATATTGGTCATATTTAGCCCAAAATTATGTGCATAGAAGTTACTGGATCTAAAGCTTTTAAAACTATTTTAAAATGGTTACAAAAGAGTATGTTACAATGCGCATTATAATAATGAGTCAAAAATAGGAGCCCCTAAAATGTCATCTCACCAACACAAAAAAGCCTTTACCCTCATAGAAATTATGGTTGTCATCATCATTTTAGGACTCTTAGCGGCGTTCGTTATCCCGAACATCACCGGTAAAAGCGGAGAAGCAAAACAAAAGCTCGTCTGTATTCAGATGAAAAGTTTAAACGAAAGTCTCAAAATGTTCAAAGTGGACAACGGTTCGTATCCAACGAGTGAAGAGGGGCTAAAAGCACTTCTCACCAACCCCAATCCCGATGCGTACACCTCCTATTCGCCTAACGCCTACGTCGAGGGTAAAAATCTCCCTAAAGACCCATGGAATCATCCCTATCTTTATCTCAACGTGGATGGTGATATTGAACTCATCTCTCTAGGGAGTGATGGCAAAGAGGGCGGTAAAGATGAAGAGAAGGATCAAAAACTCTCCGAGTGCCGTTAATGAAAATGTCACGTTCGGGGATGACGCTCTTTGAACTGCTCATCGTTATGACGATAGTGGGAATCATCTATTCGATTGGGTTATTCACCTTAAAGAAAGAGCATATAACCGCCCCGACATTGAATCTCACAACCCTAAAAACAACCCTTTTAGCTCTATCGCAATCGGGTGAAATTCGACTTAATTGCGATACATCGTGCCATGAGTGTCGCATCATCTCCAACGATGACACCCTCCTCACCACCGCCAATCTAAAAGCTACTGGGGTACTACAACGTTATGGCTTTAATCGTTTCGGCGAATTAACCCCGTGGGGCAAAGTGGTGACACAATCCAAGGGAGAAATGAGTCAAGGGTGCTTTGAAATGACCCTCCATCCCGATGGCTCTACCACCCCTTTAATCCTCAAAAGTGATACCACATTTTACGCCTATACACCGTTAGGGGGAAATAAACCCTACATCACCCAAAGCGAAGAAGAGTTACAAAAATTCATCTTTAATGAAGCCCTTTATCCACTCAAAGGAGACGATATTTATGGGGCACAGTAGAGGATTTTCCCTTATCGAAACACTGGTTGCCATCACGATTGCCTCCATCGCCGTCCTGGCACTCATGAAAATCGTTTCTCAAAGCACCGCTCTCTCTACCAACATTCTCCAACGCTTTGACTCCTCTATCATGATGAGCTTGGTTCAAGGAGAGGCAAACGAGACCTTGGATGGGAGAACACTCAGCGTCGATGAGATTCTCAGTTCTCGTTATAACATCGATCACTCAGTTATTCGAGAATCACTCCAATCGGTAAGCTACGAAATCGAGCTGTTACCCAAAGAGAGTATTAATCCTCTGATGGATACACCCGCATCATCAACACTCTCTTCGACCATCAACACCCTCGCACTCCAAAAGGTGATGCTCAAAAATCCCCATGAGCACAGCAGTTTTTTTCGCCTCACCTCGGAGCAAAAATGAGACGCAACGGTTTTACCCTCATCGAGCTAGTCATATCGATAGCCCTCTTCGGATTGATTACTATTTTTCTCTTCGGTGCCATCAATCAGCTACGAAAAGAACAAACTTTTTTTCAACAAAAAGAGCTTATCCTCTCCCATAAAAATCAAATACTCTCTCTACTACGAACCGATTTCGACCGCGCACAATCACTCACCCTCTCGACGAGTTCCAACAAAAATTTTGATACCATCTCCATTGTCGGCTCCAACCACTCATTATACGGAATCGACCGCCCCTACATAACATGGCTCGTCCTCAAAGCCGATAATTCACTGGTACGACTCGAATCTTCATCCCTCATCACGATTCCCATCCTCCCCGAAAAGCTCTATTTAACCCATAGTGACCTCATCGGGAAGCAATGTGAGCTTTTTCGTCTCTATGACTCGACGAAACATCGTCTCATCTATTTAAAATTTGAAAACGAATCCCCTCTGATAGTCGAAACGACGAAATAATGATACAATCGCATCATGCTCACTTTTAAAACCCTTTTTTCATTGATGCTTCGCCATAAACGCTCACTCGTTTGGGGCAATATCATCGCGATAATCGCCACATTAATCTCTATACCGATCCCTTTGCTCATCCCGCTTATGGTGGATGAAGTGCTTCTCAAAAAAGGGGGAAAGATTACCGAAGCGATAGATTGGCTCACCCCTGCACATGAACCGTTTCTCTATATAGGGATTGTTTTAGCGACCACTATCGCATTACGTTTTTTATTTTTTATCCTCAGTGTCGTATCGCAAAAGTTTTTTATTACCCTCTCTCAGGAACTCAGTTTTTCACTCCGTGTTCGTGCACTGGAACATCTCAAACACGTTTCTATGAGTGCATACGAGCGTTTGGGAAGCGGGAAAGTGATTACTCACCTCATCACCGACATCGACACTATCGAGCAGTTTTTAGGGAGTGCTCTCTCTAAACTGATAGTCTCTATCGCTACGTTAATCGGTGTCGGAGCGGTACTGATATGGATTAATCCCCTCTTTGGAATCCTTATCCTTATTTTTCAGCCCCTCATTATGATTGTGACCCGCAAAATATCGAGTCGGGTAGGTGTACTCAAAAAAGAGCAAAACCGTACCATAGGGGAACTCTCCGATACCTTAACCCAAATGTGTGACCTTTTCGGACAGATTCGCGCCAGTAATAAAGAGGAGCGTTTTATCACCAATGCGATTGACCAATCTCATCGTTTGCGTCAAAGTGCGAGCCTTTATGGGATAAAAGCATTGATGGGTGAGCGGTATTCGTATACCCTATTTTTGAGCGGATTTGAAATTTTCCGTGCATTAGGTCTCGTAATGGTACTCACCTCCGATCTCTCCATCGGAGTGATGTTTGGGATATTCGGCTATTTGTGGTTTATGATGACCCCCGTGCAGGATTTATTGTCTCTCCAATACAGCTTTGCCAATGCCAAAAATGCCCTATCGCGTCTCAATGAACTCCTCACACTTCCGAGTGAACCAATAATCTCTGCACACAACACACTCGATAAAAATCATCCTCTCTCTATCACGACGAAGAACCTTCTCTTTGGGTATAACGATAATGAACCCATCCTCAAAGGGGTAAATCTCACCATCCCCGCAGGAAGCACCGTTGCCATCATCGGAGCAAGCGGTAGCGGAAAAAGTACCCTCTCTCAGCTGTTAGTCGGCTTTTACCCCCCTACTTCGGGTGAAATCTTATACAACGGTATCAATGTCAACGACATCGGTTTTGCCCACATTCGTGATGCTGTTTTTGTCGTCTTACAACAGCCATTAATGTTTAATGAGACGCTCCGATTTAACCTCACCATGGGGGATGAAATCTCTGAAGATTCTATCTGGGAGGCGTTGCGGATTGCCCAACTCTCACCGTTTATCCAAGAGCTCCCCGATGGGTTGGAGACTCAGGTAGGTAAATTCGGTATCCGCCTCTCAGGAGGTCAACGCCAACGACTCAGCATCGCACGGATGATACTGGCTAATCCACAAGTTGTCATCTTCGACGAATCGACCTCAGCCCTCGACGTCCATACAGAGAGCGCCCTTTTCGAAGCATTGGAAGAGTTTTTGAAAAATAAAACGGTCATCATCATCGCCCATCGCCTTAGCACCATCACCCGTGCCGACTATATTTATGTCCTCGAAAACGGTATCATTCTCGAAGAGGGAACATACAAAGAACTCGAAAAATCAGAAGGGAGTTTTCACTCCTTTATCTCAGTACAAGGATAGTTATATGGAACACAACCTTTTTGTTCGATCATTGATTTTTATAACTTTTGGACTCTTTATTTGGCTTTTTTTACCGTTTTTAAATAGCTTTGTCGTAGCACTATTGTTGGTTACTGCCTTTACCCCCATCCACTTGTGGATGGAAGGGATTATTCAAAAAAAACCTTTTCTAAACGCTAACAAAGCACTTTGGAGTGCCTCTATTATGACTCTGCTCCTTTTTATCGTCCTTTTTGTCCCGATTATCTTTTTCATCGTTTATATCGCCACGCACCCCTCAGAACTGATTCAAATCGGCAATACTTTTGCCACACAAATTACTAAAATTGCTTCTCATCTCCCTGATTCATTGCATTGGCTTCAAGAGTACGTTGATCAGGGAATCGCTAAAACCAAAGAGCACCAAACCCAAATCGCAACAACTCTCGCCATTAACCTTGGAAACGGCGTTTTAGGATTTTTAGGAGCCGTAGGGGATATGATATTAATTATCACTTTTTTCTTTTTTCTCTCGTGGTATCGACGCCCGATTTTACTCTCTATATCTCCCGTTATCCCGATGCGCCGAAAAATACGCCAAGAGTTTATCCTCGATATGATTGCCACCTCAGCGGCAGGTTTTTATACCCTCGTCGGTGTTGCCATCGCACAAGGGTTAGCATTTGGGATTTTTATCAGCTTTTTTGACAATTATAACCCTTGGCTTTTTGGGCTATTGATTGCTGTCACTTCGGTCATCCCGATATTTGGAACAGCTTTGATTTTTGTCCCTGTAGCACTCAATGAATGGTTTAGCGGCAACGGGATGAATGCCCTTATTATTGTGATTTATTCATGGGCGATGCTCTCATTTTTCATCGATAACATTGTCCGATTATTGATTTTGCAACAGCTCAACCGCTATTTGAGTCAGGGGAGAAAGCCGATTGATGATTTTCTCATCTTTTTTTCGATCATGGCGGGGTTAGTGACGTTTGGTTTTTGGGGATTTTTGATTGGACCTGCGATTGTGGCGTTTACCGTTACCCTGCTGAGGGTATTACGGCGTAATCATATAACAAAATAAAAACTATGCTTTTAACGCGGCAACTTCGGCACGTAAACGCTCTAGCTCTTCCATGATGCTAGCAACCTCTTCACTTTTATCTTCATGAGGGCTAAAACGACCAATAGTGGATTGAACATTTTGGGTCAACTGATCCAATTTATGTTTAGCATTCGCAATCAGTTCATTATGATCGAGGTTTAGATTCTCTTCAAGTTCATGGATTTTATCGATAATCTCATCTTGGTGTTTGAGAGCATAATAGGTCGCGACACCGCCCAATGCGGCTCCGATCAAAAAACTAAGGGTATTATTGGTATTCATAGTAAACTCCTTATTGAGATTTCTTTTTTAATAATTGCGATAAAGCACCGATAAGAAGCGAACCCATCGTCACTTTGGCGATACCGTTAGAGGCTTTTAGTGCTAACGATTTCGTTTGGTCATGGAGATAATCAATCATCTCATGAGCTTCATGCAATGCCTCAAGGGCTTTTTGGCTCAATGTAAACGTTTCCCCTTTAAGTTGAATAATCAACTCATTGAGTTCATGCAAAGTTAATGCCGCTTTCGTCGAGAGGAAACTGAGCTCATTTTGAGCATGTCCGATAAATTCACGAACACGCTGCATTGTTTTGAACGCTTGAATTCCGATTAGTACAATCACCGCGGTAATCAAGATCATACACAGTGCAATCACTCCGACAAAAGTTGTCAACATTTGATTATCCATTGCTATACTTTCCTTCTTACTTGAGCTTCGATTATCTTAACGTACTCACCCTTTAATCACCTTCAATTATACACTATGTTCAAAAAAGTTCGCTATGATTAAGTAATAACATTATTCACAAGGTTTGTAATGAAAAAACAAATATTTTTAGCTATTTCCCTCTCTCTTCTCTTCACCGGATGCGTTACTTCACAACATGAAGCACCCGTTCCTCAAACCTCACTTGATGGGAGCTGGAAATCTACCACTTCCAACGCACATATCCGTTTTGAAAAAGGGAAACTCAGCGGAAATGACGGATGCAATCAGTTCATAGGGAGCTATTCGAGCGATGGGACACGAATCACCGTCTCTGAGAATATGATGTCCACCATGATGGCATGTCCTGCTATGGAACAATCAGCCAACTTTAAAACCGCATTAATCTCCGCTAAAATTTACGAAAATAACACCTCCACGTTAGTGTTACTCGGAGCTGACGGAAAACCATTACTCGAATTGCAAGCACTCTCTAAAATACCGGTAGAGGGAGTTTATAGCCTTAACTATCTCAATAACGGCAAACAAATCATCACCCAAGTCAAATCACCGATTACGATGATACTAAGCAATGATGGAAAAATGGACGGCTCGACAGGGTGCAACCAATACACCACCACCTATACCATCAAAGAGAATCAAATCACTATCGGTTTTCCCGCAACCACCCGCATGATATGCACCCCTGAACTGATGGAGCAAGAGCAAAATTTTATCAGTGCACTCCAAAAAAGTTCAAAAATCAGCCGTAACGGTGAGAGATGGGAAGTTCGTGATGATACGGGAGCATTACAGTTTTCGATGATACAAAAGTAAATGCAATACTCTTTTTTAGCCTCTTTGTTATAAATATTGCATATTGTCATTTTTTTCTTTCTCATGACAAATAATCTCTATACTCTTACTATCTTTACAAAGGTATTATTATGAGTATCGATAAAATTGACAAAAATATATCTAATAAGATATAATATCCATGCAGTGGAAAATACATTATTATCAAAACCAAAACGGTAAATTACCCGTAAAAGAGTGGTTAGATGAGATCGGCAATGAACCGAAAGCTGAAATATTCAGAATATTCACCCTTTTACAAAAATATGGTACAGAATTAGGTCTCCCATTTATAAGACCGTTGGAACAAAAGATTTATGAAGTACGAGCAAAAGACAAATCCGGCATTTATCGGGTACTCTATTTTGCCTACACCGATAAAACGTTCGTCATGCTTCACGGGTTTCAGAAGAAAACCCAGAGCACGCCAAGAAAAGAACTTGACATTGCCATCAAACGGCTAAAAGAGGTACAAAATGGATGATTTTCAACACCATCTAAACGAATCACTACAAAACGAAGAGTTTAAAACAGCGTATGAGCAAAAAGAGTTACGCTTTAAAATTATTGATATTTTAGTCGGGCTCAGATTGCAATACAAACTTACCCAAGGTGAATTGGCAAAAAAACTCGGAACGACACAAACGGTCATTAGCCGTATTGAAAACGGCTCCGTCAATGTGGGGATTGATTTTTTACAGAAGCTTGCAAATGCTTTTAATAAAAAGATAGAAATTACAGTGGTGTAATCAACATGAACGAGACTTTAGTTCCTTTTGCTATTTGTTCAGATGGTAATTATGTTTATACAAACGAATTATCTGAAAAGCACCGAGAACTGTCTCGTGGAGACATCTATACGTGTCCTGAATGTGGTACATATCTAACTATAGGTGTTAAGAAAAGATACTATTTCAGTCATAAACGAAATCAGTCGTGTCGTATAGATTCAAATAAAGAATATCAAACCTATTTATTACAACAAAGTCATGAAAGTGAAAAACATAAGTTTTTAAAAAATAAACTCCGAGAAAAATTGGAATTGTCCGATGATCCGTTGATCGATAAAAGTACAGTATGTATCGAAAAATTTACTGATGGACGAAGAGCGGATGTGTATTGTGAAAGAAACGATAAAAAAATTGCTTTCGAAATCCAAATAAGTCCTCTATCTCTATCCATAATACTTGCTCGCATTGATCATTATCGTGAAAAAGATATTCATCTATTTTGGGTAATTGAACCAAGTGAATTTAGTAAACCCCAATTCCAAAAAGATATAAAGCATTATGGATTATCAGAACATATTTACGAATTATCATCCGACGACAAACTATTAAAATGTCATTTTAAAGCTCCAGAAATTTATTATGCAGATGGTTCTTTAAATATTAAACCAACAAATAGAACAATAGATATTGACCTGTCTGATCTTAAATTAATCAATAGTAATCCTGCTCTTTTTGACTATGAAAAAGAAGGAAAAAAATTAAATAAACATCAAATAGGAGAAAATTCTATTTTCGAAGAAAGCTATAAAATAATTAACAGTTATCTCTCTTGGTTTAAAAAAGATCCGAATGTAAATCAAAAAACTGTTTTTGAAGCAGCACATTTAATAGATTTTATTCCCTATATTGAAGCTTCTCATCCTAAATTTATTCATTGGGATTTGGATGATCCTGATGATAGTCCATATATGTATTTAGATTGTCCAATATGCCAACATTATAAGAATAGTGGACATTTTGAAATTAAAAACAATACGGGTTCTTGTATGTATTGTGATTATAAAATTATTGATCTCATCCAATACCTAGCAGATATGAGGCACAACAGCAATAAATTCAAAGCTGCACAAGAAATATGCCACACACATGCTATTCCATACGACAATACAAAAAGCCAATAAATGCAATACTCTTTTTTAGCCTCATACCTTCTTATCATTTTTGCCCTTTGGTATTCACGCCGTGAACAGTTCGGTTTGGAAAAAACAATCCTGACCAACTCAATCCTCGCGATGGTGCAATTAGGACTCCTCGGATACGCTCTCGTTTATCTCTTTAAAATTGAACACCCTTCCCTGCTCTTTTTTGTACTACTGGGAATGATAACATTCGGTGCCTATACCGCCAAAAAACGCTCTCCTTTAGGTGAACACAGTTTTAAAATCGCTTTTTTTACCCTCGGAGCCTCTTCGGGAATTGTCTTTTTATCGATGATGGCGTTCGGGGTGATTCACATGGTTCCCCATGAGATGATCCCTATCGGAGGAATGATTATCGGCAACGCCCTAAACGTCTATACCCAAAGCACTGAGCGATTTCGCGCCGAAGTCAAAAATACAATAGAGACGATAGAGGGGATGGTAGCGCTCGGTGCACCTATGAAAGAGGCTCTCAGATTTGCTTCCAAAGCCTCCGTCAAAGCATCGATGATTCCCACACTCAATATGCTCCAGACGGTCGGGATTATCCATATACCTGGGATCACGACGGGGATGCTCCTCGCAGGTGCCGATCCGCTACAAGCAATTTCATATCAACTCGCCGTTATGTATATGATGGTCGCTGTAGCATTGCTCGCGGCGGTATTTAGCACGATGTTTTCGTATCGGGTCATTATCGAAGCGGCGTTTACAACCCCTCGCTAAACCTCTTCGCCTTGGGATGAACGAAACAAAGTTTCTCCCATCCGCGATTCGGACGTATCAACGTAACACGATGTGCTGATACTGATCGCGATAGTGCCACATAAAACTGTGAAGGAGCGAAAATCTCATTGGTTTCGATGACGTAATCCGCCAAACTCATCCCTTGTGATTTATGGATTGTGATGGCAAAGGCTAACGTGATAGGGAACTGGCTGAGGGTGATGAGTTTCTCTTCGCTTAATGATTTCCCTTTTTCAACCCAGCGTGTTTTTGTGGTATCGACACGCTCCACTTTGACACTGACACCATCGGTTTTTTTAATCCAAATAACCTCTTCTTCGATGGAGGTGATTCGTCCCCGCTCACCGTTGTAGTAGTTCCACGCATTACGGGTAAAGAGGATAGGTGCTCCCACTTTGAGTGCCAGTGTAGGCTCTATACGACTTTCGCTCATAAACCGCTCCACATCACGATCCTGCATCTTTTTATCATGGAGTGTTACATGGGTTTCCACTTCGACCACTTCGCCGTGCAGATGTTCCAACTGGGAACGGTTATGGTTTTGGGCACTGATATTTTTGCCGAATAACAAGGTGATCGTACTCATGTCTTCATTCAATTCTCGAACCAATTCATCGAGAGCACCATACGCCTCCTCATCGATACGAGCATGACGTACTTTCTCCAACAATGTCAAAAACTCCGCTTCATGGGTACGGTATGACCCCTCCAAATGCAACGTCTCAAATCCGAGTCGCTCCCATGAGGGAGATTCAAAAGCAAAATAGATCGGTTCACTCCCACGCGTCACGGGTGGAAGCTGTAAAAAATCCCCCACCACAATGACTCGTCCGCTAAATTCCGCTTGAAGCAGACGAAGCCGTATCATATCGAGCAGTGGCGCACCCACCATCGAAATCTCATCGATGATAATAATTTGCATGGAATGAATAAGTTTGATAATTTTTTTAGCAGGTTCGAGTTTGCCGTTACGCTCCAACTCTTCTTGAGAGTTAGCAATACCCAAATCAAAAAAGCTGTGAAGCGTCTGCCCCCCGATTAGCGTTGCCGCCATACCTGTAGAGGCGAGACGGGCAACTGATTTCCCCTTTTGCACCGCATCATCGATCAGTGCACGAGTAAGGGTCGTTTTCCCAGATCCCGCACCACCGGTGATAAAGAGGTTGGAGGTTTCTAAAATACTAAGAGCAGTTTTAATCATACTGTTATTATATTCAGATAGGTCTAAAAAAAGAGAAGATAGCTATAATATCATCAACAGTTTAAAAGGATTTTACCAATGGAAGAACTTTACGCAGGGATTGCCGCTTATGATGCAGGAGATTATACAAAAGCATACGAGCTTCTCTACCCATTAGCCGCCTATAAACGTGATTCTGAAGCGCAATTTCATTTGGGAATGATCTATTTTTACGGCGAAGGGGTCGAAAAAGATATTCCTCAAGCAATGGAATGGTGGAAAAAGGCAATGAAAAATGGGCATGTTGATGCCGCCTATCGCCTCAGTGAGATCGCAACCTCTACAAAAACGACGTTTTAAAAGTATAATTCCACTATGACATACCAACTTCGATCTTTTCTCTATTCTCTCGCACTGCATACTTTTTTCGGTGCGATTTTCATTTTTTTATTGACCCATAATCCTGTTCCTCCACCCCCTGAACCTATGAAAATAACATTGAACTCGTATGTTCCACAAACACAGCCCCCTAAAAATATCCCTATACAACGCCCGATAGAAGAACAAAAACCTATTCCAAAACCAAAGCCTATTCCACAACCGATAATCCAAACTCCAATCCCGGTTAAACCATCCGTACCGCAACCCCCATTACCGATAGTTCAACCGGTTACACCAGCCATAACACCTCCTCCCATCACCCCACCACCAGCTCAACCACCCAAAAAAATCGCACCTCCACCACCTCCACCTCCAAATGTTCAAAAAGAGTTTTTAAACGCCCACTTGGGTGAGATTCGAGAATTGTTAGTTCAAAATCTCAAATACCCGAAAATGGCACAAAAATTAAAGATGCAAGGGGAAGTGCGGATTGCATTTTCACTCGATAGTGATGGAAGTGTGAGCAATATCAAAGTGACAGAGGGTTCAGGATTTGAGATTTTAGATAACGACGCAGTAGCACTGATCGAGAAAATGGCATCCCGTTTTCCAAAACCGACTGAATCGGTTCGGATCAACGTACCGTTGAGTTACGTTTTACATTAAAGTTATTCTAGTACTTTTCCAATACTGTATTTCATATCCTCATCGAGATTTTCCATATTGGCAAGCATCCACGAAAGATAGCCACGGTCGCTATCGGCAATCTCACTAAGGGTTTTCCCTTTGTGTTTACCGAATTTAAGCGGTTTGGTAATGTATACCGGTGTTTGGGTTAATTCCACCATCTTATCGATAGGATTTACATCTCCGAAACGTTCGCTAAGCCGTTTACGCAATTCGGTAAGAAAGAGTTTAAGTACCAATACATCGCCGATGGCATCGTGCGCTTTGACAACGATACCCAGAGCATCCGCTTCGGCTTGTTCATTTTTATAGAGTCCTAAACGGTAGCGAAAATACTGTAATCTATGAGATTCTTCCTCATCAAAGAGGTGTTTCGCGCATCGCAACGTATCGATGAGACGCATTTGAGAGGTAAAGTTCTCTTTTGCTAACATTCCCAAATCAAAAGGGGCGTTGTGAATAATCATCACATTTTCCGAAGAATTGAGTTCTTGAAGTGCCTTGAACGCATCCGTCTCAAGGCATGAGGGTTTCCCCTCTATCATTTCGGGGGTGATTCCGTGAACTTCCATCGCACCATATCCGATAGGGACGTCACTACTGCACAAATCGTTATGAACCTCGACATTTTTACCCTGAAGGACTAAAAAGCCGAGCTGTATAATACGATCATTCTCTCCCGCACCAGTCGTTTCAGTGTCGAGTACAACAAATGCCGCCATTAATACTGATCGTCTTCGTCTTCAAGATCAAACTCATCGTAATCGTCTTCGTCCTCTTCTTCCTCTTCATCGTATCCGAGGTCATCTTCCTCATCATCCCCCCCCTCACGCATCGAGGTAAGTTCGGTATAAAGTTGTTCTGCCTCTTCTTCATCAATATCACCGCTGTTGAGCTCTTTTAAGAGCTCTTTGTACTCATCGCGAAGCGCTTGCATATCTTCGAGTTCTGCACGCTCTTGGACGGTAGCATCTTTAGCAGAAGCGATCCCCTCGAAAAGGTCATCGATGTGATCTTCCACATCGGGAATCAGTTCGTTTTGTATCAAATGTTTTAATTGCATAATGTAGGCCATGCTATGTCCTTTTAGTTGGTTTGAACACTAATTATAGCAAACTCTTTTGCGAGATGGTACTGAGATTTTATCTTTCATACTCCATAATGAATTCTCTTTGATAAGTTGTATCCGATTTTACTTGCAATTTTTACTCTCCATTGCTTTAATATTAGATCAAAAAAATAATAATATAATATTAAAAATGTGTTATTATATTTGTTATTGATTAGGAGATTCGCATGGTTGATGATACTTATTTAATAGCCGAATCTGATTTTTTAACTCCTGAACAAGCGCATGAGTTTCGTCGCCTCAAGTTCGCTATCAGCACTTCTGAAGATGGGATTTGGGAATACAATATTCAAACCAATACCACCTATGTATCCAAACGATGGCTGGAGATAATAGGATACGGAGAAGATGAATACGAAAGCTCCATCGAAGCATGGAAGGCTCTCCTCCACCCCGATGATCTTGAAAATGCCACAAATGTCCTCTACAGCTCTATTATCAATAAACTCTCCGGAGCACACGTCCGATATCGTGTTCTTCATAAAGAGGGGCATTGGATTTGGATTTATGACCGTGCCAAAATTCTTTTTGATGACGCAGGTGAACCCATCATCGTTGCCGGATTTCGGACCGATATTACTAAACAAGTAGAGCTCGAAACGCATAACCAAGAACTTGCGGCAATCGTTCAGCATACCGCAATAGAGGTTTATATCCTTGATGCCGAAACACTCTATTATCTCTATGCCAATGATGGGGCGCTCAAAGCACTCGGCTATACCCTTGAGGAGCTTAAACAGCTCACTATTTTAGATACCAATCCCGATTTAACCATTGAGCAAGTGAATATTTTTCGTCAATACCTTAGCACTATTAGTCCTGTTTTAAGCAATATTTCCCATCACAAACGTAAAAATGGGAGTGTCTATCCCGTCCAAGCAAGTGTCTATAAACTCACTTATCAGGGGCGTAGTGCAGGTGTTATTTTTGATACCGATATCAGCGAACTCACCTCTACCCAAGAAAAACTGCTCCATTTGGCAACACACGATCCCCTCACCAAACTTCCCAATCGTGTCTTATTTTACGATCGACTTCAAATGGCGATCAAACAGAATAATCGTAAGAAAAATAAAATAGCAATCCTTTTCGTTGATTTAGACCATTTTAAAGAGATTAATGATTCATTGGGACATCCGATAGGGGATCAACTCCTTATTCATGTGGCTCAACGACTCCAAAGTTTATTACGCGAAAGCGATACCATCGCTCGTATGGGTGGTGATGAGTTCAATATCTTACTAAATGATTTTGGTAACTCAAAAATTCTTATTGAAATTTGTGAAAAACTTACTCGCTCCTTTCAAGAACCGTTTATGCTTGAAGAACATCAACTCTATACTTCCCTCAGCATCGGTATTGCTATTTATCCGGAGGATGGTCAGGATGCTCAAACATTGTTAAAAAATTCCGATACCGCAATGTATCGAGCCAAAGAGGATGGACGCAACGGCTATAAATTTTATGCCAACGAAATGGGTGAAAAAGCGTATGAACGGGTTATCTTAGAAAATGCTCTCCGAATCGCACTCAAAGAGCACCAGTTTGAAGTCTATTATCAACCTCAAATTGATATATTAACTGAATCATGGGTCGGTATGGAAGCATTAGTACGGTGGAATCATCCCACATTGGGGGTAGTTTCACCCACAACCTTTATACCTCTATGCGAAGAGACGGGACTTATTCAAGAGATCGATTTTTTTGTTCTTGAGAGTGTTGTGGAACAACATGCACAATGGCAACTCGCCGGTCTTGATTCCCCTAAAACGGCAATCAATTTTTCGGCAAAAACCCTTGCTAACCGTTTTATAGCCAAAGAGGTAGAAGCAATTTTACGATTTCATCACTGCTCTCCACACTGTATTGCTATCGAAGTGACCGAATCACATATTATGAAAAATCCTCACGAGGTTATCGAAATTTTAAAAGAGCTAAGGGCATTGGATTTGGAGATATCGATTGACGATTTCGGCACCGGATATTCATCGCTCTCGTATCTCAAACGTTTTCCGATCAACAAACTCAAAATCGATCAAAGCTTTATCCGTGATATCCCCGATGATGAAGACGATATGGCTATTACCAAAACCATTATCGGGCTCGGGAAAAACCTTAAACTCAGCGTTATCGCAGAAGGTGTAGAGACAACTTTACAACGGGATTTCCTCATCGAAAACGGATGCACACAAGTCCAAGGATACCTCTATTTCAAACCGCTACCAGTGGAGAGTATTACCCATTATCTTATTGATTTTAAGGATTAATTTTTTATCAATCGTGTTATAATCGAAAAACACTATTATTGAAAGAAGGTTATCCATGTTTAATCTCTCAACAATCAAAGGTAAACTTATGGCTATGATGGCACTAAGTTTGGTGACCTATTTGGCGCTTATTTACTTGTCCTATAGCAATAATCAAGATGCGGACGCAACCGCAGAGAAGATGGTGCATTTGGCTGATATACGGGCAAATACCAACGGTGCGATCATGGAGTTGCGAGGATTTCAGCTCCATGGAGGAGATTCTAAGTATTTATCGGAATACGAAGATCGTAACAAAAAGCTCACCAAATCGCTAGAAGAGCTCTCAGCCATCACAAAACTGGAAAAACATAAATCGGCGCTCAAAACGTTAATCTCTCAACACAAAGATTGGATGGACGGTAATACTCCGCGTATTGAAATGATCCAAAAATACGGTGACAAAATTTTTAGTGATGAGTTTAAAAATTCTCCTGAAGGGGCAAAACTCAAAGAGCTTGGCAAAAAATCAGAAGAGTTGCAAAAAACTTATATTGATGAGTCAAAAGCATTGAATAAAGATATGGAAGAGGCCAATCTCGCAAAACTCGATCATGATGCAACCGTTATGGATACCCTCATGATTCTCACCGCCGTTGCAATGCTAACGATGTTTTATCTACTCATCCAAAACATCACAGCATCTGTCGCACGTTTGCAAGATATGATCCGAGTTGTAGCGCAAGAGCGTGACTTTACCCATATCACCAAAATCGAAGGACACGATGAACTCGCCGATATGAGTCGTAGTGTTAATGAGCTTGTCAATACACTTCGACAAGCATTCCAAGGTATCCGCTCCGCATCCTCTGAAAATCTCTCTGTCTCTGCAGAGCTTTCTGCAACTACCCTCTCCATCGGTAAAGCGGCAGAAGATGAAGCTAAAATAGTTAATCAAACTACCACTGAATCGGATCGTATGAAAGAGGCAATGAAAGCATCTGCGCTAGAAGCTCAAAGTGTCCGCACGAAAGCATTAAATGCACGTGAAAACCTCCAAGAGGCGCAATCGGCTCTTCACAACACGATTGAGCAGCTCTCCTATACCGTACAAATGGAAGGGGAGATCAATCAACGTTTAAACTCCCTCTCCCAAGAGGCATCCCAAGTGAAACAAGTCCTCACTGTTATCGCCGATATCGCCGATCAAACCAATCTCCTTGCTCTTAATGCCGCTATCGAAGCGGCACGTGCAGGTGAACATGGTCGCGGTTTTGCCGTTGTTGCCGATGAAGTGCGTAAACTCGCAGAACGTACCCAAAAAAGTCTCGTAGAGACCAATGCTACAGTCAATGTCATTGTTCAATCGATTAATGACATTACTGATCAAATGAATAACAACACCAAACGGATAGAGAGTTTGGTTAATGCGTCCGAAGAGGTCAACGATCATACGGAAACCGCCGTTAGTGCCCTAGCCGATACCGTCAGTGCTATCGAAAAACTCTCTAGTGACACTCAAACCAATGCGGCTACGACCGAATCGATTATTAACAAAATCAGCAATATCAATGAACTCTCAACCTCCAATGCCCGAAGTGTTGAAGAGATTGCCGCGGCCGCGGAACATCTCCATCAGATGACAGAGCAACTCACCGCACAAATTGCTATCTTTAGAACCTAAAGGGTATAGATTGCTCCCCGCTGTAAACGCAGCGGGGTAAATATTTCTTTCGCATTGGTATGATCATCAGCATGACCAAGAATCAAATATCCTCGCAAATGTTTTTTAAACCGTAACAACAACTCTTTATTTTTAGTTGAATCAAAATAAATCATCATATTACGGCTAAAAATAACATCAAAATCACCCAACTCTCCCCACAACCTATCATCAAAAAGATTTCCTGCTATAAAACGGATAGAGATGCCATGTAGAGGAAGCAATCGATACCCTCTCGCTTCATGGACAAAATAGTTCGCCAAAATCTCTTTGTCGAGAGCATGGACAGAACGTTCTGAATAGATCGCTTCTTGTGCTTTGAGTATCATCTCCTCTGTGATATCCACCCCTATGATCTCTATAGGACGATACAATTTTTTTCCCATACTTAATAATCGCAATGCTATCGTATAACTCTCCTCACCGCTGGAACACGGTGCCGATAAAATACGGATAGGTGCAGAGGAGTGTGCAGCCTCTAATTTCGGTAAAATCTCTTGGATTAAATAATCGAAATGGTGTGCTTCCCGTTCAAAATAGGTCTCATTCGTCGTTACAAGATTAATCAAAGCACTTCCGATAGGTTCAGATGGGTTTGGAATAACCCCACCGTTATCAAGATAGCGCCGTATTCGATCACGATCTATTTCTCGTGTTAGGACAATCCCTGTTTCACGCTGTATCCGTTCTAAAATCGATGTTATCGTTAGTTCACTCATCGTATTCCAAATCCTATTATTCTTTGGGCTATCTCATCTACCGATAAGACATCAGATGCACCGCCCCGCTCTATAGCACGTCCTGGCATTCCAAACACGGCGCAACTTTTTTCATCTTGGCACAACGTTGTCCCCCCCATCGATTTAATCTTCACCATCCCCTCAGCACCATCATCTCCAATACCACTTAAAAGGACGGCTAAGATGTACGAAGGTTCAAAGAGCTCTTGTGCACTGAGCATCATGACATCAACACTCGGGATAAAATCATCACGAACCCCTTCTAATGTTTGAGTAATGAGCGCACGGTGATTCTCTAAGCGAAATCCCAAATGGATACCCCCTTTTGCCACCACGATAATCCCATCTTCTAAGACCAAACCATCGTATGATTCCACAACTTTATTGGTCGTATAGGTTTGGAGACGCGAAACAAACGATTGGGTCAATTCGGAGGGAAAATGTTGGACGATACAGATAGGAACACTAAAATGGTCCGGCAATGCGGTCAAAAGTTTTTCGATTATTCCAGGTCCACCGGTAGAGGCACCGATAAGGACGATTTTAGAGGGCAACATAGATTTCATACTACTCATTTAACAATTTAGATACACCATTATACAAGACAAAAACGATTCAGTGCTATTAGGTTTAACTTAAAATGGTAATAGAAAAAAGGTGATAAAGAAGCTTAATTAAAGAGAAGAGTTTTAATGGTGCGCAAGATGGGATTTGAACCCACACACCCGAAGGCACTGGCACCTCAAGCCAGCGTGTCTACCATTCCACCACCTGCGCATAAAGAGAAAGTGACTTGCCTTAATAAAGACAAGTCAAATGAGGTTTTAAAAACTTACGCAGCCAAATATGGGTTAGCGTAAAGAGCGATAAGAGCGATAACAAGTGTATAAATAACTTGTGCTTCGATCATAGCAAGAGCGATGAACATAGTAGTCATCAATTTTCCGCCAAGACCTGGGTTACGTGCAGTACCAGCGATAGTTGCAGCAGCAGTACTACCCATACCGATAGCTCCACCAAGAGCAGCTAAACCAAGACCAACACCCGCAGCGATCATAGAATACGCTTTAAGAGTTTGGTTAGCAACATCACCAGATGCAGCTGCAACAGCAGGTGCAGCATCAACAGCCGCTTCAACAACAGCTACCGCTTCATCAGCACCAAATACTGAAGCAACAAGAGCGAGCATAAGAAAAAATACTTTTTTCATGAGGAATCTCCGTGTTTTATATCAAAGTCTGTTCGGATAGTGTCCCTACTTATCACTTTGTGGGTGGAATTATAAAATCAAAGAGCTAAAAACTTACTTAGCCCGAGCAAGTCCGATCTTATTTCCTTTGAACTCGACGATCTCTACCATCAATTCATCCCCTTCGCTCACAACATCGCTTACGCGGTTAATGTGTCCATCGGAGAGTTTAGAGATATGAATCAACCCATCAATACCTCCGGGAAGTTCGATAAAAGCTCCAAAATCAACAATTTTTTTAACTTTTCCGTTGACCACATCACCCACTTTATACTCTACTTTTGGGGTTGATTCGACACCGCTAACAATCCCTTCGATATGATCACGTGCACCGCGTAACCCTTCACGATTTTTACCGGTCAATTTCACTGACCCTTTTTTCTTATCGATATCGATGGCAACATCAAATTTTTCGATAATTTCACGAATCGTTTTACCCGCTTGACCGATAATATCTCCGATGAAACTTGGATCTACATGGAACAAATCGGTACTTGGTAACGTCCCCTCATTAAGCTCGATATTCTCTTCTGCACCTATCATAATATCGATGATATGGGCACGTGCTTCGGCGGCTTGATACAAAGCACTGCGAAGAACATCCAAATGGATTCCTCCGAGTTTGATATCCATCTGCATAGCGGTAATCCCATATTTAGAACCGGCTACTTTGAAATCCAAATCACCGTCATGATCTTCAAGCCCCATGATATCACTCAAAATGGCGTATCGATCATTCTCTTGAACCATCCCCATTGCGACACCAGCGATGGGTTCAGAGACTTCGATATCCCCTGCACGTAATGCCATATATCCACCACATACGGTTGCCATCGATGACGAACCGTTAGACTCTAAAATCTCAGAAACCAACCGAATCGTTTGTCCGTTTCGGCTCGTTGCCCCCTCTAGGGCACGTTTTGCCAAATTTCCATGCCCCAGTTCACGACGTCGCGGTGCACCGATAGGGGAAGGTTCTCCAACACTGAATCCCGGAAAGTTATAGTGAACCATAAAAGCTTCGTTTTGAGTACCGCTATCGGTGAGATTTTCAAACATTTGGGCATCTTTTGGTCCACCCAACGTCAATATGACCAAAGCCTGTGTTTGTCCGCGAGTAAAGAGGGCTGATGCATGAGCACTTGGCAATACATTCGTCTCGATAGTAATCGGGCGCACTTGGTTGAGTGCACGTCCATCGGCGCGTACTTTTTCATCCAAAATCTGAGCACGTACCATTGTTCGTTTTACCGACTCGATTGCTTTTTTAAGCTCATGTTCATTCCACTCAGGCTTCTCTTGCATGATAGCTTTACGAATGGTACGCAATGCGGTAGAGCGCTCTGTTTTTGCCATATTATTGATACCGCGTTTCAAATCATCGGTATGGTGTGTACGAACATACTCTACCATCTCTCCATCAATCTCACTCACCACACATTTAAGCTCAAACGGAGATTTAGCCAGTGGTTTAAAACTATTTTCATACGCTGTATTGGCTTTTTTTAATTCTGCTTGTGCTTGAGCCAAGATTTCTATCAACTCATCTTCAGCCACCGCATTACTCTGACGTTGCATGAGTGTTTGAGCCGATAACGCGGGTTCAATAAACGGTTCAACTATATCCATTACAACCGCTTCATCACTACCACACGCTTGCATCTCAATCATCAACATATCATCGACACTACCGGCAAGATACAAATCAAGGGTGCTATTTTTGAGTTGAGAAAGGGTTGGATTAAACACTATCTCTCCATCGATTTTCCCGACACGTACCGCACTCACTGAGGTAAAAATATCCAAATCAGATAGATAGAGTGCTGCGGACGCGGCATTGAGTGCCAATACCTGCAAATCGGCTTCGCTGTCACAACTCAGCACCATAACGGTTATTTGGATAGGATTAGCGAACCCTTTTGGAAACAATGGACGTAATGAGCGATCCACAATGCGCGAAGTGAGTGCTTCAAAATCGCTCGGTTTGGTTTCCCGTTTGATAAACCCTCCCGGAAACTTCCCTGCCGCATAGCTTTTTTCGACATATTGCACCGTTAAGGGTAAAAAATCCTCATCGACAAAATCGGTCTCATCGACTACAACCGTAGCTAAAATAACGGTATTTCCCGATTTGAGCCAAACGGCTCCATTGGCTTGTGCCGCTACTTGATTCAGTGCATAAGACTCTTCTTTATTGGTCAACGCCAACGTTATATCGTATTTCATTCTATTTCCTAAACTGTAATTTTTTTAACGTGCTAATGAGCTTGCACCCGATAGATACTTAATATCATTGTCGATAAATCGAACCCCTAATCCAAAGAAAAGATTTTGTGACTGAGAGTTAAAGAAATTATCCCATCCTCCGTACAATTCCAAATGCTTTAACATTTGATATCGAACCTGTGCTTTAAAGTGGGGATTACTTCCTCGTACATCATTAATCGCATTCCAATCAAACGCTTCAGCAGAGAATTTAATCTTATCATGATTCATAAAATAATCGATTCCTACCCCACCGGTCGATTCAATCGCACCGAAACGCAACAATGTGTTATCAAAGCGTTTTCCATAGAGTGCCGTAATGTAATGCTTCCCTTTTATATGTGTTCCCGGAGGTTGAACGTAATAGTTTGAGTAATCATCGGTACTGATTAAATCAAGTATATAATAGGTGTTTGGATTCGGTAAATAGGTGGCTCCTAAATAAATTTTTGCGTATCCATCACGCATCATATAGTCGGTATTCATGGCAACTTGTAATTCGCTGGTAGTGAAAGTTGAGAGAAGAGTATCCACTTTCTCAAACGCATTTTCGGCACTTTTGAAAAAACTTCCTGCCGAATCAATCGTATTTTTAATTCCGCTACGATTTTCAGTCAAAATCGTTGTTACGTTGTCTTCGATGTCATTAAACTTATCAATCGATTCAGGAAGGGTGTGTTCCAATGAGCCGCTGATATTGTCCATACGGGTCGTCAATGAGTTGATTCGTGCCATAATTGTCGGAAGGTCTTTGTTGACCGTATCGGCTGTTTGGGAAAAACCTTCAGACATTGTTTTAAAATTAGCAATTGCCGAATGTAAATCGTCACGGTTATCCACTATCACCCCATCCAAATTTACCCCAACATTACGAAAGGCAACAATAGCTTCTTGAATCGCTTTGCGGTGTTCATCATCAAGAGTGGAACGAAAATCTTTCAATAAAAGTTCTAACTCTTTAGCGGCAGCATTGACAGAATCGCTGGTTTGATCAAACGAAGCATACCGTTTAGACTGCACAAGGGTACTCCCCTCATGAAGCATTGCCGTCGAGTCACCAACGATGATATTAATAACCTTAGCCCCTAGCAACGACTCTTGAGCAACAACTACCGATGAGTCATCGGGAATTTTCACTGTTTCATTGATTGATAATGTTAGTCGAACCCGTTTTCCTTCAATACTGATAGCTTGAACTTCACCGACCAAAACACCGTTCATAGAGACATGTGTCCCCTTTTCAATCCCAGATGCATCTTCAATATAGGCTTCTAGCGTATACCCTTTTTGCCCCCATTTTCCAAAAGAGGTAACTTGTGTTGAGAGCAACAACAGCGCTACAAGAGCCGTAACAACAAACATTCCTATCTTTGCTTCGAGTTTCATACCGTCTCCACTAATTTCGGGTCAATTTATAGTTAAATTCAGAACCACCGATAGGTTTCAAAATCAATGTTATAAACACATAAGAGTCATTTACTGAGTCAGATCCTGATATATTCGTTAATATCGGACGTCGATTTTGGACGTATCGAAGACCAAAATCAAAACATCGTTGCGTATATAAAAAACCAATCTCACTATGCTTCAACACATCTTCATGGTAATCATACGCTACTAATCCAAAGATTTTATAATGTCGATTATATTTGTATTCGAGATCAGCATTCCAATACGATGCATATTGCGGATAGCTATTCAATAATGTATCGGTGTAATAATGCCCTAGACTTCCTTTTACCACACCATCATTATAGCGAATGGTGTTTTGCTCTTTGGTAACACGATCACGATCATGATTATAAGCTGTTTGGTTATAATAGGAAATAGCGGAGCTTATCTCCCACTCCAATTCATTTTGAAGTTCCCCGTAATAACTACGGATATCATCATAACTAAAGGTTTGGCTCAATCGATCCACCAGCCATTGCTTTTGATGGTCATACCAATAGTTGTTAACCCCTAAAGAGAGAAAATCTGTCGGTTCATTAAGCCCGTAAAATTCACAAGGGTACCCTGCATAATTGCTGTTTGTTGCATCACATTGCCCATGGTATTTGTCATAATATCCATGATAATCACGTGCCCCTGATTTCGAATAACTAATGTTAGGGGCTATAACATGGGTCATATTTTCATCATAGTTTTTTACTAACATAGACCCTACCGAAAAGATGTGATCCAGTTGCGTATAGTATCCTGATGGATAGAGGTTCTCATTTTCTCCGGTTCGTGTATTACCGTAAAAAGAGATTGCGTGTGCTGTAGTATTAGCGGTATAACTAAGATCTACATAATCATCAAAAAGGGCTGTTTGCAATTTTACCGGTACGTTCATATCGGTTTGGACAGCACGCTTTCCATCGGGGCGATAAAAATTGGTTGCCGTGATATCGCCATTGGCAAGAAGATGATTATTAAAAAAAGTCTCTAAATAACGATGATATTGAAGTGACGGTAACGTTTGAATGGTTTGAGCATTATCGGTTTGATCTAGATATTGATAATGTTTAAAATAGGTACCGAAATAATTATTTTCACTGCTATAGTAACCATTAATACGCGAGAGAATCTGATTAGTCGTCACATTTTTAGTTTCATCACTTTGGAGAAGATTGAGATAATCAACATCGTTCATCCACGACCCGCTTAGATAAAGTCCCGATTCTCCTACCGCATCTATTCCAAACCAATTTTTCAAAATATCATCATGATGATAATTCAGATCAAAACCATAATGTTTATCATGGGCTAAATCATATTTTTGGGCATAATCACTTTGTTCTTGAAAGTATCCAAAACGGATAGAGCCTCCGGATGTGGGAGAATCAACAAAACGGAAATCACTGTACATCCCCCCTCCACGAGAAGTTCGGATTTGGGGACGGAACTCTGCATCGAACCAATTCGTAGGAGCCCAATAGATAGGCTGCTCATAAGAGATCCCCTCAGAGTTTGAAAGAGCAAAAGAGGGGATTAATAATCCACTTCGGCGTGTATGATCGGTCGGATATCCAAAATAGGGTGAATAGACAACAGGGACATCATCGATATACAATGTTGCATTGTAAACATTCACCCACATGTTATTCGTATCATAATCGGCACTTGTAAAATGTATTTTCCAAAGAGGGTCAACCGAATCGCACCCTGATAACATACCACTCGATAAATCAATCTTACTTTGGCACCCCATCGCTTCAGAGGTACTTATCCATGCACTACTATTGGCATCAAAGGCATAATAAGGTTTGGAGTAACGGGTATCTTCTTTTAAATTGATTCGAGAATACTCACTAAGCGCATGGTATTGACCCGATCCTTTAAACGCATTGACCGAGCCTGTAGCTTCAATAATCGAGCTATTATTGTCATAACTAAGCTTTTGTGCACTGAGTATCTGATCTTGATATATTATTGTGGGGTAAGTAGTTGAATTAATAATAGAGCCGTTTGCATCCACTTGCGTTGCTACCAATTCTACTCTATCACCGGCACACAATAGTGTAGCAGTAACAAGACTAACAAAGAGGTATTTAGACATCAATTACCAGTGTTTTAGCACTTAAATCGTGCCATGAGCGACGATAAGGATCAAACATTGCCCACAAGAATCCAAGATAGAAAAGGACTTCGCTGACAATTCGAAAAACACTCCGATTGAAAGCACTTAAAAAACTGGGATGCGAGAGGGTAGTGATTTCAACAACCCGTATTTTCATAACAATTTTCCCGATGGTTGCACCGTATTGCATTGTAAAAAATGTTTGGTACGCAATTTTAATCATCATGTATTCTAAAATGAAGGTGTTAATCACTTCAATCATTGCTTCTACGGTTGTAGCCGCATTTATAGAGTCCCATAAAATAATCATTAAAAGCATCGAAAGCAATAATTCATCAATCCCAAAAGCAGCCGTTCGAGAGCGTATCGAAGAGAGTTGAAGCTTTTCGCGTAATATAAGCGTTTCGATGTCGTTGTTCATTAGCGCAGTGCTTGATAAGCAATATCGGTACGGAGTTTTTTACCGGCATAATGGACTTGACCGCATAACATATAGGCACGATCACGCGCCTCTTTAATACTCTCACCCACACCGACACACACAAGAACCCGTCCACCCGTGGCATAGAGCTTCCCATCTTCTTCGGCTACCCCCGCATACGCGATATGGGTGTTTTCGGCAATATCACCGTGATGTATCTCATCCACCACAATCTCAGCAGGGGTAGAGTTATCATACGGATAATTTTTACTCGCCATCACCACACCGACGGCATATTTTTCGTAAAACTCAACAGTGAGAGAATCTAATTGTTTCGTCGCCGCTTTGTAAAAAAGTTCACGGGCAGGAGTTTTGAGCAGTGGCATCAAAATCTCACACTCAGGATCACCGAAACGGACATTGAATTCGAGCGTAATCGGTTCACCCTTGACCACCATAATTCCGATAAACAAAACACCCTCAAACGGCGCACCCTCTTCTTGCATCCCGAGCAACGTTGGGCGAATAATACGCTCTTTTACTTTTTCATAAATCACATCATCTACAAGTGGAGTCGGTGCATACGCTCCCATCCCACCAGTATTAGGACCCTCGTCATTATCCAAAAGACGTTTATGATCTTGCGCGGCAGGGAGGAGGATAAAATCTTTTCCATCACACAGTGCAAACATGGAAAGCTCATACCCATCTAAAAATTCTTCGACAACAACCCGTTTACCTGCATCCCCGAACGATTTTCCGCTCAACATCTCAGAGACAGCTACCTTTGCCTCTTCGTGACTCATCGCGATGATAACACCTTTACCCGCGCACAAACCATCTGCTTTAACAACAATCGGAGCCGTTAATGATTCGATAAATTTGAACGCATCACCGATGTGGTCAGTTTCAATATAGCGAGCCGTCGGGATATTATATTTGGCCAAAAAGTTTTTCATATAGACTTTTGAGCCTTCCAACTGTGCGGCGGCTTTACTTGGACCGAAAATCACCAACCCTTTGGCTTTAAAAATATCGACAACTCCATCAGTTAGCGGTCCCTCAGGGCCAACAATCGTCAAATCAATGCCATTATCGAGTGCAAACTGAGCCAATTCATGATAATCTTTGATACCGACATTTTCGCCCAACATAGGAGTTGCACCGTTACCGGGGGCGAAATAAAGCTTAGATACTTCAGGGTCTTGTTTTAAAACCCGACCGATTGCAAATTCGCGTCCACCGCTACCGATTACCATTATTCGCATAAATCACCTTGAAAAAAAATTATCTTATCTAAAACACGTTAACGTTTCTCAAATAAGATAAATATAACTCTGCTTCGTCAGAAGCTAGCTTCAGTAGCCCAAGCGGCTAGCGTAGATGGAGGGATTTCATTCCTCTATCGTCAAATTAGTCCCGGGCGGGCGTCTCGCAGTAGCTTCGGTTCTCAAAGCCGAAAAAAGCCACTCGAGCGTCTTTTCCGGCGACAATCTCTCACGTAAAAAATACGTTCAAACGAGACCACCGACACTCAAAAACGACTACGGCTGTGACTCCATGTATATGTAGAACCCTCAAAATGCGATTACTCGCTTCGCCCAGAGTTAATAATTATAACTCTAAAATCTTAAAAGGGTGATGAATTTACGTTTTCAGAGGCAATTTGACGCGCTAAAGTGACAGCAGATTCGACACTCATCGTTGGACTAAGATACGAAACTATCCCGCAAGGAAGAGCTTTTTGGGTTGTTAAGCCGATGACAACAACTTTATGAGAGGGGAGAATAGAATGATTTTGGATAAAACATCGGATGGTGGATGGTGAAGTAAAAATCAATACCCCCTCTTGCGAGAGGTGAAAATTATTCGCTTCGGGGTTACATGTTGTCTCATACCCTATCACCTCATTGATATCATACCCATATTCACGTGCCACCTCAATCCAATCCGATGCCACTACTTTCGGACGGAGATAAAGCCATTTACCTTCACGTTTTTTTGAGTTTAAAACACTCGGAATCGACTCTCCATACCCATCTCCTACTTCAACATCAACTGCCCCAACTTCCCTTGCTAACGTAGCCGTACCTTCCGATACACAGATGCATTGAAGCTGATTCCAATCGAACTTATAATTTTCTAAAGCTAAAACAGCCTGTTTGGAGGTGAGGATAACTCCTTCATATTGGGAAAAATCGATAGATGGAGCTAAAAAAGAGATAGTGAGTATAGGGATGTGAATAACCCCATCATAAGGGGTTTTCGAGATGAGATAGATGGGGCGCAAAAGCGTACCCCTTACTCCCACTCGATGGTTGCGGGTGGTTTTGAGCTGATATCATAAACAACACGGTTAATGCCGTCTACTTCGTTGATAATACGACGACTGATACGCTCTAACAACGTATGCGGAAGGTGAGCAAATGTTGCCGTCATTCCATCCACCGCTTCGACAACGCGGACACATACGGTGTTGTCATAAGTACGGTTATCCCCCATAACACCGACCGATTTGACGTTCAAGAGAACCGCAAACGCCTGCCATGTTTTGGTGTAATAACCGCTCGCTTTAAGCTCATCGAGCAAAATCGCATCGGCTTCACGAAGCAAATCCAAATCGACTTTGTTCACTTCACCCATGATACGGATACCCAAACCCGGTCCCGGAAACGGATGGCGATTGACCAAAGATTCAGGGAGACCAAGTTCAATTCCTAATTTACGAACTTCGTCTTTAAACAAATCACGTAATGGTTCAATCAACTCGAAATCCATCCAATCAGGTAATCCACCAACGTTATGATGGCTTTTGATTGTCACCGATGGACCGTTAACCGATACTGATTCAATAACGTCAGGGTACAACGTCCCTTGTGCTAGGAATTTAATCCCATCGTGTTTTTTGGCTTCTTGTTCAAACACTTCGATGAATGTATGCCCGATAATTTTACGTTTCGTCTCAGGATCGGTTACACCTGCGAGTTTACCGAGAAAATTTTCTGATGCATCAGCGACCACGAGAGGAACTTTGAGATGCACTTTGAAAATATTTTCGACCGAATCACGCTCTCCCTTGCGAAGTAAGCCGTTATCGACGAATACGGGAATCAGCTGATTGCCGATTGCTTCGTACAACAATGCCGCAACAACGGATGAATCAACACCGCCGCTGAGTGCACAAAGAACTTTTCCATCACCCACTTGAGCACGGATTTTGATGATTTGCTCTTTGAGGAAATGTCCCATATCCCATTTTTCGGTAATTCCACAGATTGTACGAGCGAAATTACGGAGCATCAAATACCCCTCTTCTGAGTGGTTCACTTCCGGATGGTATTGCATCGCATAGACCATCTTCTCTTCATTGGCGATAGCCGCATAGGGAGAATTCGGAGAATACGCGATAGGAACGAACCCCTCCGGTAATACATCTACTTTATCCGAATGGCTCATCCAAACGGTACGCTCATCTTCACACCCACTAAAAAGAGGGGAGTGTTGCGTCATATCGATGGTAAGTTCCGCTTTGCCATACTCATGGTGATCACTTCGGATAACACTTCCGCCGAAATCGACCGCGATACGTTGCATCCCATAACAGATACCCAAAACAGGGATACCAAGTGCATAAACCCCTTGATCGACCGTATAAGCGTCTTTGTTATAAACCGATGAAGGTCCACCGCTGAGGATAATCCCTTTAGGATTTTTTGCTTTGATAGCATCGATTTTAGTGTGGTACGGAAGTACTTCACAATAAACTTTATCTTCGCGCAAACGGCGAGCAATGAGCTGAGTATACTGGGAACCAAAATCGAGAACGATAATATTGACGTCTTTCACGCTGAAGCCTTTAGGTGCAAGATTGGATAGATTTAAGTATGTAATGATATTCTAAACTTGTTTAAGATTAGATACAATCACACTAAAAAAGAGATACACCCTCGTGGAAATAGTTACAACATTAATTTTACTCTACCTTCTAATCATCATTACCGCCTCATTATGGGCTTCTCAAAAAACAGGCATTGCCGATGTTCTCTTTTACCTTATCGGTGGACTGGCAGCCGTTAATCTCCACCTTTTATCACCCCATTCGGCGACCATAGAGACATTTGCTTTTATCGGGAGTATTTTTCTATTTTTCTATTTGGGTCTTGAAGAAAACCTACAAGGCTTTAGTGACGGGATAAAAAAAGGGTGGAAAATAGCGATAGCAGGGGTTATACTCCCTTTTGGCGTCATCTACGGTACACTTTTTTTGCTAACACATGATACGATTAAATCCATCGTTTTTGCTATGGCATTTGCCCCGACCTCTATCGGTATCGCTTTTTTAACCCTTAATACCCTTAAATTTAACGCTAAATCAAAACTTCAACCCACTATCGTCGCCGCCGCACTCACAGACGATGTTCTCTCCCTCATCTTGTGGGGGATTCTCGGAGGTGTTTTAGTTTCACTTCAAAATTCTTCATCGGTAGCAATTTCACTCGAAACACTCGGTACACTTGCGATTAAACCCATTTCAAATTTTCTTTTCTTTGCCATATCGATGGCACTTATCGCTTATCTTTTTTTCCTTTTTCGCCCCACATCGGCATTGTTAGAACAAAATACCCTATCCTCACTCTTCATCAAAACAAAAAATTCTATCTACCGACGTATTGGAGCAAACCAATTTTTGGGGAGACAAGAGCTCAATTCAGCCATCATCATTATGATATTTTTGGCCTTTTTAGGCGCATTTATTGCAGAATATTTTGCTACCAGCGTTGCATTAGGTGCTTATTTCATGGGACTTATCATTAACAAAGAGCATTTTGGTGATGAAAGCGCAGGACAAGAACAACTCTTTCATGAATCGAGCGAAAAAATTCGCTTTTTAACCCTCTATTTATTTGCACCCATTTTTTTTATTAGTATCGGCTTGCAAATGGAAATCGCAAGTTTTACACTATTAGCGAGTATTTTAGGAAAAGCACTACTCGTTTCGGGGGTACTCTTTTTAGCTCAATTTGTTGCAGCGAGCTTTACAGCACGCTACATTAATCATCTCCCATGGCGTTCCGCTACACTCATCGGGATTGCGATGCAAGGGCGCGCCGAAGTGACTTTTTTGGTCGCGATGGCAGCTTTATCGATGAAACTAATCACCTCTACCGATCTATTACTCATCTCGATTAGTGCATTTATCCTTAACCTCAGCGTCCCATTTTTATTAAAAATGGCTGCTCACTATCATGAAAAAAAAGATTACGAAGATATCCGATAGTGAACCCCTATCGATTCGTGTCGATTTAATGCCGATTGGACAATAGCACGAGCACTCAATAATCGTAATTTTAACAATCGCCCAACCTTCGAGCTTAACATCTCTTCGATAAGACGCAACGCTTCATTTAACCCCTCTTGAGTCCGAACAATAGATACTTTGTCCCACATCAATCGTCGCAAAGCATCTTTTTTCTCTTTATCACCCACCATCTCTAACGGCTCGCTAGAGAGCTCAAATATTTGTCTGCAATGGCTCGGTATCGACGAAAGGATTGATTCTGAAGCACGACGACCGAAAACCAATCCCTCTAACAATGAATTACTCGCTAAACGATTCGCTCCATGCACTCCCGTACACGCCGCTTCCCCGACAACATACAATCCATCGTAGTTTGGAACTCTCCCTTCCAAATCACTTTTTATCCCTCCGATAGCATAGTGAAATGCAGGAGAAATAGGGACACGATCTTGTGGAAGGTTATATCCCAAATCACGTAAAGCCTTAAAAATATTGGGAAAACGGTTTTGAAAGTACTCTTTATCAAAATGTGCACAAGAGATATAAACCTGACTCGATGTACGCTGTTTATAATCAAATATAGCTCGACTCACGATATCACGCGGAGCCATTTCCCCCCGCTCATCGTATTCATACAAAAAGCGATACCCGTTTTCATCCACAATCCATGCACCTTCTCCACGAAGAGCTTCTGTGAGGAGTAATTTTCGTGCACCACTCCCTGAAACAAAGACCGTAGGATGGAACTGCATCATCTCCATTGATTCGAGTTTAATCCCTTTTTCGAGACAAATACCATGAATATCAGCACTAATAAAACTGGAATTTGTATGATATTCATAGAGTGAACCCACACCGCCACTGGCAATAATCACATTGTCGGCATAAATAAGCTTACGAGCACCTTCCGTATACACCTCAACACCGCAACAACGGTTATCCTCAATCAGTAAATCGGTAACGGTTGCATTGCACAACATCGGATGGGGATTTTGATGGAGTAAAAAATGGTGCAAATACCGCCCCGTAGCATCTCCGCCCGCATGTAAAATTCGGCTTCGCGAGTGGGCAGCCTCTTGGGTATAGAGCAAATTTCCGTTTGCATCGGTATCAAATAAAAATCCCCGCCCAATTAAATCCTCAATAACCTCTTGCGATTGTTCACTCATCATTTGAACGGCTTGCTTATCACACATCCCTGCTCCGGCTTCGAGTGTATCGCTTACATGCAGCTCAATATCCTCCGTATCATACGCGGTAGTAACGCCCCCTTGTGCATAGTAGGTATTACACTCCCACGGATGAGATTTACTGAGTATTAGGACTTTTAAATGTTTCGGTAATCCTATCGCCGCGTATAATCCCGCAACTCCGGCACCGATAATGACAACATCATAACGCAACTTTTTTTACCTCTTCAGACTTTGGTTCGTAATAGGGAGGAGCTTTATATCCGCAACCGCTTAACACGACCAGTGCCACCACAAACAATAACACTTTTTTCATTCTCGACTCCCGCCATAGTCTACCTATCAATTCTTTAAAGGGGGATGGTATAATAGCTACCATAAATACTTTATTAAGAAATAGCCGTGATTGAAAAAATACGCTCCTTGCCCCACTCTCCTGGAATCTACCAATATCTCGATCCGAAAGGGAGAATTCTCTACATCGGAAAGGCAAAAGACCTCTCCAAACGGGTGAAAAGCTATTTTAACCTCACCCCTACCCTCTCCCCAAAATCAACCCTTTCGTTGCGCATCCAAAAAATGCTCTCCGAGGCAATATCGTTACACTATATCGTCGTCGAAAAAGAACATGACGCACTAATTTTAGAGAATTCTCTCATCAAACAGCTCTCTCCCAAATACAATGTCCTCTTGCGCGATGACAAAACTTACCCCTACATTTACATCGATTTAAATGAACATTACCCCCGTTTCGACATAACCCGAAAAGTTTTAAATGGTAAAAATATCCGCTATTTCGGACCCTATTCGAGCGGTGCACGCGATATTTTGGATTCTCTGTATGAGATGCTTCCGCTGGTGCAAAAAAAGAGCTGTTTACGTAGTAAAAAAGTGTGCCTTTTCTACCAAATGCACCAATGTTTAGGTCCTTGTGAATTGGACGTTGCTAAAGAGTACTACCTCACTTTTGTCAACACGGCAATTTCATGGATTCAAAATAAAGCATTACTTATCCCAAAAATCAAAGATAAAATGGAATTTTATGCCGAAGCACTGCGATTTGAAGAAGCGATGGGACTGCGTGATCGGTTAGAGCGGATTGAAAAAAGTGTCGTCGCTACCGCTATCGATTTGGCACGAAACGTCTCGTTTGATATTTTTGCCATTGCTACCCACAAAAACCGAGGATGTATCCTCCGTCTTTTCATCCGTGATGGTAAAATCGCCTCCAGTTCACACGATTTTTTTACCATCAACGATAATTTTTCACTCGATGAGGGGTATGAACAAGCACTCCTTAACTACTACGGAACGACTAAACCCCCCATTATCGTCCCCATTCTTACCACACATACGTATGAAGAAAAAGGGTGGATAGAGGAGTATCTCAGCCAGCTTTTCGAGAAGAAAGCACTCTTAGAAACTCCAAAAATAGGGGTTAAAAAAGAGCTAACTACCTTAGCTTACAATAATGCTATAGAACTGTTAAAAACCGATAAACCGAAAAATTATGAACTTCTTGCACCTCTTAAAGAGCTTTTTGAACTCGAAAAACTTCCCAACCGTATCGAAATTTTCGATAACTCTCACCTAAGCGGAGTCGCTACAGTGGGGTCAATGGTCACCTATGCCGATGGTGAATTTCAAAAAAGTAGCTATCGTACCTATCATCTCCACCAAAGGGATGAATATGGGCAAATGGACGAAATGCTCCGTCGCCGAATAGAGAGTTTTAGCGAAAATCCCCCTCCTGATTTGTGGGTTCTTGATGGGGGATCAACCCTGCGTAATCTTGCAGTAGAATTACTAAATTCTATGGGAGTTTCGTTAGACGTTATTGCAATTAGTAAAGAAAAAATTGATGTAAAAGCACATCGAGCCAAAGGTTCGGCACGAGATATTCTCCATATTCACAACGACATTTTGAGACTTGAACCCTATGATAAAAGACTTCAATTCATCCAAATGTTACGAGATGAAGCACATCGAAGTGCCATCACTTTTCACAAAAAAACAAAATTAAAATTAGATCAAGAGACCAAATTTCTCTCTCTTAAAGGGATAACAAAACCTAAAATTGCTAAACTATTGGAATATTATGGGACTTTTGAAGGAATCAAAAATAGCTCTTTTGAGACACTTGTCGAGTTAATTGGGACACAAGATGCCACAATTATTCAAAATATATCACGAATTGAGCAAAACTAAGAATTCTTTTACCTTGTTTATGCCATATTCCATACACTATAATTTCAGAAGTTTTTTAGTAAAGGGATAAAGCATGGAGAGACCAACCGCACTCGATGAAGAATATTTTTTCGAAGGACGTGCTATTGTTAGCGAAACTGATCTTGACGGAGTTATTACTTTTGCCAATCGACGCTTTTGTGAAATATCGGGATACAGTGCCAGTGAACTAGTAGGTCAGCCTCATAATATCATTCGTCATCCCGATATGCCCAAAGCTGCGTTTGCTCAAGTATGGAAAACAATTCAATCCGGGACTATTTGGCATGGACTTGTAAAAAACTTACGCAAAGACGGAAAATATTATTGGGTAGATACTGAAGTCTCTCCTATCTATGATAATGACGGAGTTGTCAAAGGGTACATGGCGGCTCGCAAACCCGCATCACGAAAAAATATCGAAGAGACCGCACAAATTTACAAACAAATGCTTGAGCAAGAAAGCTAAGGAGAAAACGTGTTACTATATAATCATAGACAGGAGTTCATGGGGATTGATGATGAAGGTCTTAGACTTTTAAATTATTCTTCCATGAGTGATCTCTTAAACGTTTGCAGTGACGTTGCCGATCTCTTTGCCAATGAACCTGGATACATCCATAACTTCAAAAATTTTGGATGGATTGATTTTCTACTCCATGCCGATTCGGATGCGTCCAGTGCCATTGTTCATGCTAACGGGCGTGTTTTTAGCTGTAAACTCTCCGTCAGCTCTTTTTACCTTAGTGAAAATCCACTACAAAATGGCTATTCCATTGATATGTCTCATATCCAAACGCTAAGCGGTGAAGAAATCAAACCTCATACTATTTCACCTAAAATACCACTAAAAGAGTATGTTGCACCTCCAATACAACCAAAACAACCAGAGAGCCCATCGCCCCTTCCAGATTATACTCATATCACACCTACACAACTTAAAGAGCCAACCGTATTAGATATCCCAAATCTTGAGATCAGTGCATTTGATGAAGTAGAAGAACAACCGGTTACAGAGACTCCTTTTATGACTATGCCCAAAGAAGAGTTTGTTGATGATTTAGTTAATTCCCCTTTTAAAACATACATCGAAGCTGAAACACCTATAGCACCAATAACAAAAAAACTTCCTGATAAGCCGATGCTTGGAAGTGACCGTTATAATAAGCAAGAAAAAGAGTGTCTTAATCGTCATACTATTGATAAAAATTATAAATATGACCCTCAAGTAGCCGCTAATGAACTTGGGCTTCCGGTTGATTTAATTGAAGAGTTTATCGGAGATTTTATTCAACAATCTTTAGAGTTTAAAGATGCCCTATTTGAATCGTCTGTAAAAAATGATTTTAATAACCTCCATATTTTATCCCATAAACTTAAAGGGGTCGCAGCAAACCTCCGTATTGAAGATGCTTTTGAAACACTCAGTGTTATTAATACCTCCACAGACACAATGGAAATAGATGCTAACCTCAAATTCTATTTTGACATCATTCGAAAACTTTCAGGCGAGAGTATTGAAGAAATCTCTTTTGCGGAAGAAGTTTTAGCACCAGCTGAGACCACCAAAGAATCTATAGATGATATTTACTCTTTTGGATTAAAACATCATGATGATGAGCCACTCATTATTCATGAAGAAGAACTCACTGCTCACGATACTACTGAAGAGCCTTTAGCTCAAGAAAAATTTGAAAAAACATATCTCAATCTTGATGATTCTTTTACCGAACCAACAGTTGTTTTCACTGAAGTAACGGAAGAACTTTCAATTCAAGACGAGCCTTTTGAAAAGATTTTATTAAAAGATAGTGAATCTTTAAATGATTCATTAACAGCATTCTCTGATGAGCCTGAAATGCCTTTAACTAATACTAGTGCAGACGTTGAAGAAATTTTATTAAAAGAGGATAAATCTTTACAAAATCAAAACCTTGTGCTCGAAAAACCGCTAACAAATACTATATCTTCAGCTGAAGAAGAGTTTGATGAGCTAACAGTTAATACAGGGATTAGTAAAATCCATTACGACAAAATTTACATTGCTCATTCATTAGGTATCGATCCTCATTTTATGGATGAATTATTATTTGATTACAAAAATGATTCACGACTTATTAGCAATCAAATCACCGAAGCCATTAAAGCTTTTGATACAGTATCTTGGAATGCAAGTGCTACAAAACTTAAGGGGATAAGTGATAATCTACGTCTCACTGAAATATCGGAAGAATTAGCTATTCTTTCTAAAACCCATGATGCTCAAGAAGCTAAAAAAGCTTCTATACGCCTTAACGCTTATCTCGATCAACTTTAAGAGGATACACCATGCACTTAGGACTTAAAAATCGACTTCGACTTATCAGTCTCCTCCCGATTCTGATTTTATTTTCGCTTGCCAGTTATTACGTTTATTCTTCATATTTGAGCTTTAAATCTGCTCAAACGCTACAAGCGCACTTAGAAAAATCTCAACAGCTCAATGACATGATTAGTAATATCGCACGTGAACACGGTATGACAGTTATGTTATTAGGGAATGCATCTGACGCTACGCTCAAATCCCTTCAAGCTCAGCGCATCCTTGTTGATAAAAAAATTCAAGAATTTGATGCAAAAAGTATCTCTCCTGAATTATCCGTGATTATCACTAATTTGCAAAAAGCACGGATACAATCGCGCCCATCAATCGATAATCACACAGCAGATTTCAATGAAGTCTTTGATGACATTTATGGAAAATCTCAAACAGCTCTTTTAAATGAACTTACTGCTCTATTCTCGGTTCAATTTGATGAACAAATTTCTACTATGGAGAATAGCTATCTAGCATTGGTTCGTGCAAATGAATTTACTGCTCAAGAGCGCGGTTATCTTACTTATTTGCTCTCACGTAATACACCGTTAAAAGAAGAAGAGCTTAGCCGATGGATTACTTATATTGCAAAAGCTGATAGTATTAATTTTGATTCTATTACCAATAAAGAGCTCAAAACTTCCCTAACTTCATCACTCTTTACAGAAGATAACAAAGAATTATTAACGGATATCAATGTCGAACGTGGTTCTATTTTAGCTGCAGCAAGTAAAGGTGCTTATGAAACCGAGTCAGGTATTTGGTTTGCGATGCTCTCTGAAAAAATCAATGCTATCAATGAAACTGAAAAACTTTTACTTGATAATATGAACAATCGATCATCAGTTGTAAAATCAAATTCTGTTCAATATCTCATTATTTCCATTACTGTATGGATTCTTGCATTATTAATTGGTATTTTGGGAATGCTTCTCTCTAATGAGATCGCTAAAAATATTAAAAACCTTGAGTCGGTTCTTAAACGGGTTGCTGAAGATACCCACGATAACGAGGCAGACGCTCTTAGTAAATCGATTAACCTTGATACTGCTACAGGTACTGCACAAGCGTATGCTCTATTGGAACGTATTATTGAACAAACACTCGGTGATAAACAATACGCACAAGAAGCTTCTGAAGCCAAATCCATGTTCTTGGCAAATATGTCACACGAAATTCGTACACCACTTAACGGTATCGTTGGATTTACTGAACTTCTCAAAGATACCGAGTTGCATGATGAACAACGTGAGTTTATTGAAATTATCGAAAAAAGTTCTGAAAATCTACTCGAGATTATTAATAACATCCTTGACCTCTCTAAAATTGAGAGCAATAAACTTGAAATTGAAGATATTGCCTTCAATCCGATGGATGAGTTTGAAAGTGCTGTTGAAGTTTATGCGGTACGTGCCTCTGAGAAACACATTGACCTTGCTTGTTTCATTGATCCAAGTCTTGAACGACCACTTAAAGGGGATCCAACCAAAATCAAAGAGGTTATTATTAACCTTCTTAGTAATGCGGTTAAATTTACCAACAGTGGCGGTTCTGTCAGCGTTGACGTCCGTCGTATCGAATCGGATGAACCAAATCGTGCACGTGTACGCTTCCAAGTTAAAGATAGCGGTATCGGTGTTACCAGTGAGCAAAAATCACGTATCTTTGAAGCATTTGGTCAAGCTGATACTTCTATTACTCGCAAATACGGCGGAACGGGTCTTGGACTTACAATTTCTAGTCGCTTCGTTGAGCTTATGGGTGGTAAACTTGACCTTACCAGTGAACCTGGCAATGGAACTACATTCTTCTTCACCCTCTCATTTGATGAGATTGAAACCCTTAATGAGCCAATAAAAGGGTCATTCTCAAATATCAATGCTGTTATTCACGAAAGTAAAACCAAAAAGAAACTTCAAAGTACTTATCTTAAAGAGTATCTTGATTATCTTGGTGTCAGCTATACCACTTTCAGTGAAATGGATGAGCTACGTATACTAGAACGTCAAGTCAACTATGATTTACTCTATATCGACAACGATTATATAAATGAAGATGAATTAGTTGCGTATGCTGCGGCGAATGAGCAAACAGTTCTTATTACTAAATCGTACTATATGAAAAAAATCGATTCCATGGGACTTGATCTCTTTAAAGTTCTCTATGAGCCACTAAACAGCAGTAAAATCCGAGCCGTATTGGAAGCATATGATGCTGAAGCCTACAATACACGAAAACAAAAAACTACGCGACGTAAAAAATTCGATGAGAAAAATTCCCGTTTTGCAGCGAGTGTTCTCGTAGCTGAAGATAATGTAATTAACCAAAAACTTATCCGTCGAACACTAGAAGATTTAGGTCTTACCGTTACTGTTGCAAATAATGGTCTAGAAGCATTTGAAAAACGTAAAAATGGTGAATATGATATTATTTTCATGGATATCCAAATGCCTGTTCTTGATGGTATGGAAGCCACTCAAGAGATCTTGGATTTTGAAGAAGATTATCAACAACACCATATCCCAATTATTGCGCTTACAGCAAATGCACTCAAAGGTGACCGTGAACGCTTTATGTCTGTCGGTATGGATGAATATACCACCAAGCCATTGGTTCGAAGTGATATTATTTCATTGCTCAATAATTTCTTATCACATAAAATTATTGATCTCAATATCGTACCTAAATCAGCCGATGAGCTTATTACACAAGAACAAGATGAGAACGTATTAGATAGTAGTGATAGCGAAATTATGAGCGAATCTGAAACCCTCATGGACGAAAGATCTCTATTGGACGATGCAGTAGAGCTTAATGAATTTGCTCCCGATATAACTACGGACGATGCAGAAGAAGCGATATTACCTCAAGATGATAACACTGAGATGGATAATGAAGATACAATCTCATTAGATGAGATTAATGAACCTTTTGCAACGCAAGAGAGTCCATTACCAATCTCAAGTCATGCAGCCGATATTATCTTGGCAAAAGAGAATCCATTAGAGCTTAAATTATTTATACATATTCTTGAAGACTTAGGTTATACCTATATAGCCGTTAGTACAACCGATGAATTCTATTCTTTTCTAGCATCAGAGGATTATAAATTAGCTTTATTTGATAAATCGTTGCCTAATCTAAATCTAAAAGAACTCTATGATATAATTCGTTCTAACGATAGTGATACTTCATTAGTGATGCTCGTCGATCCTTCGATTGAGAACGATGAGAATGATGCGATGTACGTCCATGAGATGATTAAAAATAGTGTTAATAAAGACTTATTGCGTCTTGTGTTTGAAAAATTTATCTAGGATGGGAACTTACTAATGGACGGTAAAAAACTAAAAGTTCTTGCAGTTGATGATGATATGATCAACTTGAAACTTCTGAAATCGATGCTTATGAAAGCGCCAAATGTTGCTCAAGTTATTGAAGCAAAAAATGGTGCAGATGCTATCGGTGTACTAAAATCACAAGATGATATTGATATTATTTTGCTCGATATTATTATGCCGGTTATGGGAGGAATTGAGATGCTCAAAGTTATCCGTGCCGATGACTCTCTTCGACAATTACCTGTTATTATCCTCACAACAGATGAGACCAAAAAAACTGAGGCACTAGAGTGTGGAGCAAACGGTTTTCTTATGAAACCGGTTCGTGAAAAAGATGTTGTTGCTAAAATAGCACAACTTACTATCTAATATCTTCTTTCTTCTGTTCCCGTATATACGGGAATTTACTTACTCTTCTAAAGCACTTGCCAAGAACGTTTATACACTCTAATAGGTTGCAATGACAAATTAGCATCATCATTCGTTTTTACTACGGTATCTATTAGCATCATAGTAGGGTTTCCAGTATTGTCAGTTAACGTGTTACATTGATTATTTACCGGTCGAATACCTTTAAATGAATAACGTATTGTTACATTTACATCATACGCAGCTGCACCAGATGAATCATTAACGGTAACATTTACTTGATTAAGACAATTTGCACCCGATGTATTAAAATCCTGCGCACGCATTACGGCAAACTCTGTTGCACTCATTGCTAACATTTCTGCTTGGGTATGAACGTATTTATCTCCTATCATTCTGTCGCTCAAGACCGTTTTACCAAGCAATAGAACCCCCCCCATGGATACAAGAACGACAATGAATATCGCCAATATCATAGCAAAACCACCATGTTTAGTAACGTACACGGACTCTCCTTTCACGGCAAATTGCCTGTTGTACTTCATCTGATGTCGATAGATTTGATTCTAACCCACGCATACATACTTTTAGTCTCAATACCCCACCTCGTTCATTATACGAGTTAGTGTTATTATAATCAGCATAAAGACTTGAAACATTTTGACCTAACAATACCGTTTTTCCAGAGGTATATTTCTCATTTTTCCATGGTCTAAAATTAGTGTATAAAGTTAAATCTCCAGTGTTCAATACCCGAAGAGCATATCCAGAACGGATCAAATATTTTTGGTCATTTTTTGGTGTTGCAACGGGATAATGAGTGGTTAAAGTCAATGTATTGTTACCATCGAAATTATTGATAGTATAGTAAGCTCCCAATCCATTTGATCCATCCCAATTGAAATCACTACACGCCCCTACAACCCCTTCATGATTATATATAACCGAATTTGCAAGGTTAGATGCAGGATAATAGTCGGTGATAATCGTGTTTGCTATAGATAAATTTGCATCCGCAGGTGTTAATGCTGTCCCATTAAATGCTGCAGGTGCATTCTCACTCCATCCCGGCGTAGTATCTCCATAAAGGCTGTCGACATCAACTCCTAAAAAACCAACCGTATAGTCATGCATTACATTTTCAGTTTCAAATTTCGGATCACCTTCACATGTTCCTACAAGTGCATTATCTGCAGCATCTTGATCTAAATTGACAATAGAAACATAAATTGAGTTTTCAAAATATTTAGATAATTTTTCAAGGATCAAATCTGCTTCATTAATCCGTTTAGTATACGTTTGAGTTCGATATATCCCCTCATAATATTGTCGAACAGCTTCAAGCGCCACGCCACCGACAATACCTAAAACAACAATCACAAAAAGCAACTCTATAAGAGTAAAAGCACGGTACTTCCTATGAGATTTCATTATCTTCCGCCAATATTTGATTTAAAAAAAGAGAGTGTTGAGTCAACCCCTAGTGTATTATCGTAAAAACGGACAACAACCCTCTTAAGGTGGGTTCGATCTGCCACATTGCTACCTAATGAACCATCCGGCATCATATTAGATGATGATCCTAACTGCCATGTAGCACTCTCAATATTGCCATTTTGAACTACTGAAGCACTCACATAAGAAACTCTATAGTTTGCACTTAAACTAATATTTTCACCTGTAGTGGATGTAATTGCTAATGTTTCCGTACCACCATTTAGTTTTTCAATCCCTTTGGATACATTCCCATCTGCTTCCGTCGCACCATTACCAACAGTTGAAGGGATTGCGAGTGGAATTTGTGTAATATTACAGTCAGTCCCGTTTGCATCAGGATTTTTTCGATAATAACGAACACCATCCGTACGAGAACAATTCAAATCTGCTTGAGCCGATAATACTGAAATATATGCAGGAGGGGTTCTAGAACTGTTAATATCGTATTCACCACCCCAACGTGCTTGGAATTTATCCATTACTTGTCCACTTAGACGTGACATTACATCATCATCCACTGAAGCTCGCTTAGCCGAATCGGCGGCAATATTCATCATCGAGGGAATCGTCATCACACTGATTGCCATAATAACTATCGCAAATATCAATTCTATCAATGCTATAGCTTTACGGTGCATCATTACTCCTTTATTCATCGTGTTGATGGCGCATATTCACTACTACTTTGCCATCCTGTACCTGACTTGGTATTTTTATTTTGTTTTTGAGCTTCCGATTCGGTTTTTGCACTTCCGGTATTACCGATAATCCGACCATAAGAAATATTAAAACATGGGTGGGTCAAACAATCTACATTATTATTTACATCAGGATCAGAGTATGTTTTTGCAAAAGTACCGTTCCATAACCATGATTCGGTATCGATATGCGCCGTATACCCTTGTCGAATTGTAAAAATACCAAATTTATAGTGTTCAGTACCATTATTATCATAATAAGATGCAGCTGTCGGTAATGATGACGCCCCTGCTGGTACTACAACGGTTACCGATGCATTTCCATCTTTTGCCTCAGAATGTAGCGCATTAATAAACCATGATGCACCAGTTGCTGATGTATCCGCAGCTAATGGCGTGTCTAAAAGCGTAGCGGTATTATATACTTCATAATGGGCAATTGCATCAAATGCGACCAATCCTCCGATTACATGAACATCTATTGGAGCAACTCTTCCATAGACGTGGGTAACATTAAAATCCATTGCCGCAGTTCCTGCCGCCGTATTCGCTACAATAGAGTTACGCATTGAACTTTGATTACAATCACTTGCATTCAAACATGAAACATTAATATCGGTATAATGGACAGTTTGTGGATTCTGTGTTGTAGTCTGATTTCTATCAAAATTGAACCGTAGTGTATTCATTAGTGATCCATTACCATCCTTAAGAAAACTGCTTTGTGTTATAGCCCCGTTCCAAACATTCATATTGGTTTTGTTGGTATCAGCTACGGTATTTGTCTCAGCCAAATTAGTCGTAATCATGCGAGCATTAAATGGGGTAGCATAAGTAAGATTTGCATCCGTTGATACAGAGACATTGATATCGCGTGCAAAACATCCCGAAACAAAGTTACTCAGTGTAGCATTATTGTCTCCCAATGCTTTGATTTGACCTTTAGCGCGTACCGACATATTCATATCACTTGATTTATTGAGATCACTCATATAAACGAATCCTTTGTTCGCAACCAAAGGTGAAAAATTCATCCCCAATCCATACGTGGTGGTATTGAGATCAAATTTAGCCGGTTTAAACGTCAAACTTTGGTCTTTATAGAGTAATGGAGTATTAGTATGTGCTGTTGATATTTCACATCCGTATTGTCCACTACCATCTTTGACAGTGTCATTAACATTTAATCGGCAATCTGTTCCAGCTAAGAATCCATTGGCATTTGTATGATTCACTTGGTCTACCGCCGTCCAACTTTTATCAATCATATTAAGGAGATAATCACCCACTTGATCTTGATGATTTGCTTGATTACTTAATGAGCCGTTAGCGATATAAAATGTTAGATTACGCGCTGCAATATCGTTACATGTCGTAGTCGTTAGAGCTGAATCCCAAAGCATCGTCGCATTATAATCGGTATTTGCACCTTTAAACTCTCGTGTATATCGAGGAACACCTATCAACCCGCTCGTATTATTCTCATACCCTGTGGCATTAATATCGTATTTATAATCATACCCTGCCGCTAAATTCATCCGGGTTGTAGGCGTAGTATCCGGTGCGTATTTGTAGACATCATGAGTTAAATCGGTCGTAACCGTACCCGCCGTATTGTAATCTTTAATACGGATATCAAACGCTTCAGGACGTACTGAAAAATTGTCACGTGAACAGAGTGGCTTAGCATAGTTTTGTTTCATACACTCAAAACATGCACCTTCATATCCAGCAGTTGTATCATGACCTATACATGAAGTATTACACTCACCATGACTCGCACTGTTAAACAATCCGCTAATCCCCGTTATCGATTTATTGGCATTGGATAACCCAGCAGCATTCCATGTGCGCAAAGTACCATTACTATCAGTAAAGTACCAAACACGATACGCCCCGTTTTTGAGTGCAAAGTTATAATACGAACTATCCTGTGAAGCAACTTTTGTTTGATACTTTGCAGGGGTAAACGCTATTGGAACATATACCGGTTCCGATACGCTTGCACCCGGATTCGCACACGATGCATTCACATCCGCGAAAGCATCCACGTCGATCATCTCTACTTGTACTGTTGTGTTTACATTAACAGTCGGAGCAGCATTATCACCCGTAGCAATAGTCGAATCATAAATAACATCCACATCAAACGGTTTACGAGAAATCTGGGTCGTGAGGTTGTTGGTTTTTAATCCATTTTGGACGACATTAAATAGTCCCCATGTCGGTGTATACGAAGAGACTTGAGTACAAATCGGTACAGTTGCGCTTCCCAATACATAATCGGTATAAGGCATCGTTACCCCACCCGCAGTAATCTGATAATCTATCGTTAACCCTAACGATTCATTGATATCCCCGATTGCTCCTCCAATAGCTTTTGGCATCAGAGTGAACTGATTGTATATATACTGTTCACTTCCTAAAGAGCCGATCCCTTTTCGGACACGACGTTGATCATCATCTGTTGTTAAAAGGTTATTATCCAAATAGGCTACACACCCCTGACTGCTTAATGTATTTCCCGATGCAGTCTGATAGGTACAGTTTTCCGGAGAGTTGTCTGCAGGTACACCTCGGTCGATAAATGCTGAACCGTTTATGTTTGAAACATACATCTTGTCGCTCATTGTATAATCGAAACGCGATGCATTGAGATCGGCTTTCATCGAGATATCCTGAGCAATTATATCTGCCTCTTTATTTTTCAAATAGACAGTTAATTCAAGCGGAGAACTACTAATCCCTTGGGTAATGTGAGGTAACGGATTGGAACGGTCAAGATTTAAAAATCGACCATCTTGTTTGAGTGAGTAATCGTAACAGAGTTGAGGCATATAAAGTTCGGTAGAAAATGCAAATACACCAGGAAAATATTGATCATTTCCAGTACCTTTTAGTGTAATCGTTGTACTCGTTTGATCGTTTCCGATAATCGAAGTAGTACTAGATGTTCCTATGCTAAAGGTACGCATATCAATCCCGATCGTATTTTGACAACTTGGGTATCGATTACCAACGTTAACACCATTAATGTCTTCACTAGAACCCCACACACTCGTCGTCCCTGATGGAGTTGCCGGAGCATTAGGTAATGATATTTCTGTACCAGCCGAATTTGTCAGCGTAAGACCATCAGAATAACTAATATCTCCTTCTCCCCCGAACATCAAGAATTTCGCATCGACCAACCCTGTTTTAGGGGTTAAAAATCCATTCAAAGAAAATGAATTATCACTACTAAATACCTCTAAATATCCGTCAAACAATGTAATACTTCTGAATTTTGCCGTCGTGTTAATATTTGTATTTTCTTTATAAACAACCACCAATGACCATGCACCAAAATCATTGTTACCACTTGTTATTGTTGAATATACATCAGCACCCCATACCGGCTGATCGTATCCGCTTGAATTAATGGTTGCTAAAGGTACTTGGTCGATACTGCGTTTGATTTGATCCGTAACATCCGCAGTTCCTTGATAATCTCCAGAACCGTTCCAGTTAAACTTTGATGCATTAGATTCAACGGTTGTATACCCCGCGTCCCCATAGGTTTTTAATTTCATTGTTCGACCTAATGGTACAGTATTTTTATTATGTGTGCGTCCTTGCCAATAGAGGTAGGCGTATTGGATTCTCGTACTATCTACCCCTTTGGGAAGCTTCAAATTAGCCGAAGTTGAATTAAATGTCGTTTTATCATAATCTTTATCCGCGAATATTGCGCTAATATCATTATTGGGTGTCGTAAAATCTGCACAACCATCAGCAGTACTGCTATCAAGCATGATAGAGTTACCGATGATTTGCATATCCCCATAAATATTATCTTGGCGTTGGAGGGTAAAATCTCTCAAATTAGCACTAGAGTTCCAAACAGTGATTGTAAATGTATCTGAAATAGAACCTTTATTATTACTTACCGTAATCGTGATAGACCAAGTTCCAGTCGTTGTTGGTGTACCAGTGATTTGATGGGTACTACTACTATAAGATAATCCAGTGGGAAGCCCCGATATAGCGCTAGGGAAAGTAATTGCACCACTATTTGATGTAAAGTAATTGTCTAAATCGAGTGCCGTCATACTAGCATTTAAACTCAAATATTGATCAGGAACACTCCCTGTTGGAGGAGAGGGTTGAGTCACTGTGATCAAAAATCCATTTGGCAGAGCAGAAGTACCATCCTTATCCGTAGCTGTTACGCTCATCGTACTGATTCCTACAGCTGCATTTGTCGGCGTACCACTAATAACATGTGTTGCGGTGTTGTAAGTCAAACCATCCGGTAATGTTCCAATTAGAGTTATAGCGGTGATAGGATCACCATCTGTAAGTGTGACAAAGTCGTCTAAATCTATACTAAATGCTATTCCTACCGTTGCTGTTTGATTTTGTACAGTGATACCTGGAGGGTTTTGTTTAGATGTCCATTGTGCATACAGTGTTATATTAGTAGCGATGTTAAATGTATCACCAACTGCATATGAAGTGCCCGAACCATCTGCTGCTGTATTCCAGTTTGTAAACACATAGTTGGTTCTCGTGAATCCACTATCACTCATAACGGTTACACTTGAACCGGATGTATATGGGCTATTCGAATCCGTTATAGTTCCATAACCATTATTACTATTATAAGTAACAGAATATACACGAATCCATTTTGCATACAGCGTAGTATTAGCAGTAATTGGAAACGTTTGCCCTGCCGTATACGTCGTCCCTGTTCCACTTGAATTAGTATTCCAACCTGCGAAGATATAGTTCGTTCTAACCAACGAACCTGTATTATCCAAAACGGTTACATCTGTACCAGATAAGTATGGACTACTCGCATCGGTCGGAACAGTTCCGCTTGTAGCACTATTACTGTTATAAGTAACCTTGTAGACAGGTGTCCATTTTGCATACAGCGTAGTATTAGCAGCAGGCATTGAAAATGTATCACCTGCCGCATACGTCGTCCCTGTTCCACTTGAATTAGTATTCCAACCTGCGAAGATATAGTTCGTTCTAACCAATGAACCTGTATTATCTTTAACCGTTACGGTTGCACCACTAGCATAGTTAGTCGTATCGGTCGGAACAGTTCCACTTGTAGCACTATTTTTATTGTAAGTAACCTTGTAGACAGGTGTCCATTTTGCATACAGCGTAGTATTAGCAGCAGGCATTGAAAATGTATCACCTGCCGCATACGTCGTCCCTGTTCCACTTGAATTAGTATTCCAACCTGCGAAGATATAGTTCGTTCTAACCAATGAACCTGTATTATCTTTAACCGTTACGGTTGCACCACTAGCATAGTTAGTCGTATCGGTCGGAACAGTTCCACTTGTAGCACTATTTTTATTGTAAGTAACCTTGTAGGTTGCCGCCATGCTCTCTGATGAAAATGCCATCAATAGAGCGATGACCATCAGAGCACGTAAAATAAAATCAATCAGTGGATTTCGTGTTGTGTCACTGGATGGGGGGAGTTTTGATTGCCACGCTTCGCTCGCAATGACAGGGAAAATTTCAGTTTTCATTTTATCCTCCTTGGGGATTTTTGAGGCACACACTATTAGGGCTCGGTGGTAAAGTACACACAGACCTAATATTAATAGTGTAAGATCGGCAAAAAACCGAATTTATAAATTTCTTATTCTCGTAAACTATAGAGAAAACGCCATCTTCCTAAGTGTATTCCTAATAATATTAATAAAGCATTAAAATATGTTATTATATATTTTATTTTTAACTTAGTGCTTCTTTTTGTTTCTTTTTTCTATGCTATAATCAAAATCGATCAAAAATTTACCATAAGGTGTAACCCATGAATATCTCTCTCGTCGGACGCCACATCGAGCTTAGCGATGCGATCAAAGAACATTTGATCCACTCTATCGATACACTAAGCAAATTTCATCTCGACATTATCAGTGTCAGTGCCATCGCCAGTATGAATGAACGTAAAAAAGGGGTAAGCATCGAGTTTACGATCAATGTTGCGGGAAAAAACACTATCGTTATCTCCCAACGTGATGATGACCTCTACGCCGCTATCGATATCGCCATCGATCGTGCCCAAAAAGCACTTCGCCGTCTCCATGAGCGTTTGAGCGATCATAAAAACGAAGGGATTAATGAGGCTAAGCTTGCCGCTTCTCATTCTGTCGATTTACACGCTATGAGTGAAGCGATGGAGGATGAGATTGTTCCGGCAGAACCGATTCTCTTTAAACCGCAAGAGGTGGCGGAAGTTCTCGAAAAATTAAAAGAGAGTAATAAAGTTTTTGAAGTGTTTTATGACAATGATGGAAAAATGAGAGTTCTCTACAAAAGGTCTGATGGACGGTTTGGGATGTATTGAGTCTTTTACGTTCGTGGTGAGCTTGTCGAACCATGAACGTTTACCGTTCGACTGGCTCAGGGCGAACGGTACCTAAATACTCTTTAACTTCCCTCACTATCTCCTCATCTTCACCGATATCAACCCACCGTAATTTTTTCCCGCTTTGGATACTCCCCTCTAACAAATCACCGCTGGAGCGGAATTTGAGATCCAGTGCCGCAATGTCAAAACCACTCATACAGGTGCTAAAGGCTTCTAAGCGTTCATTTTTTCCGCTCGTGTTGGTATAGAGATAGCAGTACCCCTGTAAACCTGTACGGCTCACCCGACCGCGTAGCTGATGGAGGGTGGAGAGCCCCAAACGCTCAGCTCCGACGATAATCACGGTGGTGAGGCGCGGAAGTGAAATCCCCACTTCGACAACGGTGGTTGCGAGTAATATCGTCCCTTTGTCTCGAAACTCCCTCAACACCTCTTCTTTCTCTTTATCTTTACCGTGGGTAACGTAGACGTTACTAAATTTGCCCTCCCAAAATCCGCGCGCTTCGTCGATGCTTTGGTAATTGATATTTTCGCTTTGCTCCACCAAAGGATAGACGATCAACACTTGGTGCTCTTGTGAGACTTCGGAACGGATATGCTCTAATAAAGTGGAAAAATCGGGTTTATGGATAATACGGGTAGTGATGTTTTTCGTAAACGGGGTTTGCTGTATCAAACTCACGTCGATGTGGGCGGAGTCTATCATCGCCTGTGTGCGGGGGATGGGGGTGGCTGAGAATTGGAGAAAGTGCGGTGGAGAGTTGTTTTCACTAAGACGACTGAGTGCATGACGCTGGGCAGTGCCGAAGCGGTGTTGTTCATCCACCATCACTAAAGCCGCTTCGGGGAGTTCACGGTAGAGAAGGGCGTGGGTTCCGATAATAAAATCAAACGCCTCTAATGACCCTTTTTTGGTCGCATTGGTGATAAGGGCAATTTTTAGATGGGGGAGGTACTTTTGCGCCTCTTCAAAAAGCTGTGCGGCAAGTATTGTCGTCGGTGCCATGAGGATAGAGCGATAAGGGTACATCAGAACCACAGAGGCGAGTATCACCATCGTTTTGCCTGAACCGACATCACCTACTATCATACGACGGGCGGCATTCTCTCCACGTAAATCGTGGGCAATATCGTGAATGGCGTTTTGCTGATCACGGGTGAGGGTAAAGGGGAGTGTTTTACTCCAACTCTTCGCATCGCCTGAGGCTTTGTAGAGGGTGGGGTGATAACGGCGTTTGAGGCGGAGACGGCGCATGTAATCATAGAGCTCGGCAAATTTCAGCGCGTGGATTTGCTCCTCACTCAGAGGCTGTGGGAAATCGGGGAAATGGACACCGTAAAGCTCTTTGGCTATTGGTTCGGGAAGTCCATCAGTAACGAGGTTGTCAATGCTAATATATTTTTCGATAAGACGGCGCATAACATCGGCACGCAACGGGGTTTTGTAGATAGGGACGAGAGAGCCTATCGCACTGATTTTTATGGGGTGAACCATCGTCCATCTCCCCTGCTCTAGCACTGCTTTTCCACTAAAAAAAGCTCTCTCATTTTTCGGAAATTGGTGAATCATATAGGGTTTGGGATTAAAGATGACTCCATCTATCAGAGATTCGAGATTGTGGGCAAAAAAGGTGATTTTGAGGGTTTTAGGGGTTCGAACGATATTCTCGACTGTTGCATCGATGACGCATGAGGAATTAGGGGTGAGCTGTGTGCTCAAACGGCGGTCTTCAAACGAGGATGGGGCAATAAGAGAGAGTTCTAAAATGCTCCCGACGTTTAGACGACGGAATTTGTCGGCGTCTTCAGTAGATAAAATACTTATCATGTTTTTTCCCGTCATCCTCGGGCTTGACCCGGGGATCCAGTTGGATTCCCGCCTTCGCGGGAATGACAACTATTTTGTTACTATTGCATAACTAAGTTGCGTAATCTCGTTATGGCGTTTGATAAAATCGTTCAACTCCTCCAAACTCAATCCACGTATCATCTCTAGCTCTTGGAGTGAACTTCCTAGCTCTTTGCCCTGATAATACTCGCTAAATGTTCGTCCTAATCGCTGAGAGAGGGTTTCAACACGGAGCGGTTCGGAACCTAGGAGAAATTTACGTGCTTGATCGAGTTCGCTCTGTGTTACCCCCGATTTTACAAAGGTATCGATAACTTCAATAACGCTTTTTTTTGCTTCATCCCCTGATTCGAGTTTGGTTTGGAGATAGCCGCTAAAATAGGTGTTGGTTTTAGCCACGCTCAAACGTGAATAGGCAGAATAGGCAAGTCCCCGTTTGACACGTATCTCTTCCATCAGACGGCTACCAAATCCGCTAGAGCCTAAAATAAACATCGCTACACGGGCTTTGTAAAATTCGCTATCCCCTTCATTCATCGCAAACGGCGCGCCGAAATAGAGATAGGTTTGTTCGGTTTGAGGTCGCTTTAGAATCGACTCTTTTGGCGATTTTCGTACCTCATAATGACGAGGTGCGGAGAGTTTTCCCACTTCCAGTGAAGAGATAAGGGTGGTTGCTTTTTTCTTAGCATCCTCGATAGTGATATCTCCTCCCATAATAATCAAGGCGTTTGAGAGAACCATTTTTGATTTTAAAAACGACTCTACATCGGAAAGTTTGATTTTTTCAATCGACTCTTTGGTTCCGATATTCGGGGTTGCCATAGGGGTTGCTTCGAATAAAATCGCTTTGAGCTCATCGGAAGCTACGGTATCGAAATCCGCCTCTTTACGGGCTATATCACTCATCGTGCGGGTTTTTACTTTATTGAGTGACTCTTTAGTAAGATTTGGAGAGCGAAGTAACTCATCCATAAGTGAAAGTCCCGTATCAAATTCATCACGAAGTGTTCCGAGTTCCATCACAAGGGTTTCATTTCCGGCATTGGTACTCAACTGAATCGCACGCGCATCGAGTGCATCGGCAAACCCTACTGATCCACGTTTGAGTGTCCCCTCGTTCATCATTTTGGCACTAAGGCGTGCAAGACCGATATTTTTACCCTCATCGATGCTACCGCTTCCGGTAAAAATCACCTGCATTGAGACGATAGGCAGCCGTTTATCCTGCTCAAAAATAAAAGGTATTTTTACCCCTTTTATGTCGATGTGTTCCAATGTGCTTGCCATAAGAGAGTGTCCTAGTAATAAAATTGTTGCTGATATTATAATTTTTAAATTCAAGCTGGATTCCCGCCTTCGCGGGAATGACGACTTCCGTTCATCCTCACATCCTGCACAAAAAGCCATCCAAAAAAAATTTCTAAAAAATATCATGCAAATTTCTCAAGAGTTTCATACGCGGTATTGCGTATAGCGGGTGTTTCGCCGATGTCACGGATGAGACGAATCATCTCCTCTTTTGCCATTCGAAACCCTGCACCTGCACTTCGGACAACATTCTCTTCCATCATTGTAGAACCCAAATCATTTGCACCGTACATGAGTGCCATTTGACCGATATAAGGTCCTTGGGTTACCCATGAGCTTTGGATATTTTGAAAATTATCCAAAAAGAGTCGCGCAACGGCGAGGAGTCTCAAATAGCGGTTAGAGGATTGTTTCTCTATCTCAGGATGCTCTTCCATGAGTTTGGTATTTTGTCCTTGGAACGACCACATGATAAAGGCGCGAAATCCGTGTGTCTCGTCTTGGAGGTCGCGAATGAGGTTCCAATGTTCGATAATCTCCTCATCGGTCTCGACAGTACCGTACATCATAGTCGCGGTAGACATGATACCCAGCTTGTGCGCTTCGCGGTGGACGTTTATCCAATCGAGTGAATCCATTTTTTTCGGAGCGATGATGTCTCGTACACGGTCGCTCAGAATCTCAGCACCCGCACCCGGTATCGAAGCAAGCCCTTTGGCATGAAGACGGCTCAAGCACTCAGCGATTGTGATATGGGAGACTTTGGCGATGTAGTCAAGTTCGATGGAGGAGAAGCCGTGAATCGTGATGGTGGGGTATTTGGTGTGGATATGTTCTACTAAATCCTCATACCATTCGATTTTGAGCTTCGGGTGGACGCCACCTTGGAATAAAATCTGTGTTCCGCCGATTTCTAAAAGCTCATCGATTTTTTGGTCAATCTCTTCAAAAGTGAGAACATACGAATCGTCATCTTTGCCGTGGCGATAGAACGCACAAAATTTACAATCGACCCAGCAGACATTAGTATAGTTGATATTTCGATCGACGACAAACGTCGTAATACCATCAGGGTGAAGCTCCTTTTTACGAGCTGTTGCCATCCGTCCAAGTTCTATTAAATCACCGTGTCGGATAAGCTCTAATGCTTGTTCTTTGGTAAGGCGCATAAACTGTTACTTCTCTTTGGATATCGCGTCGAGGACACCGTTGATAAACTTCGGTGATTGTTCGCTTCCAAACGCTTTGGTCACTTCAATCGCTTCGTTGATGATTACGGCAGAATCGAGTTCACCGAACATAATTTCATATGCACCCAAACGGAGTGTCGCACGCTCGATAGAGCCTAAACGGTCGAAATCCCAATCTTTGAGATGTTTCACAATCGCTTCATCGATTTTTATGAGATGCTCTACTACACCGCGAAAAAGATCCATCGCAAAATCACGCTGTTTGTTACGAATTTTTTTCTCTTCCATAATTTCATCGCTAAAATCGGCGATACTTTGGTTTCCCAAATCATATGCGTACAATAAACTTACTACCGCCATACGGGCTTGGTGACGTGTTGCCATTATGCGCCTCCTACAATTTTATACGCTATAGCGGCAAAGCCACTATTAGCTACGTTAACACTATGTTTACTTCGGCAGTAAGCCCACATCATCCGATTTCCTCATAAAGGTCAAGCATTTCAATAACAACGGTCATCGCTTCAAACCCTTTGTTCCCTGCTTTGGTTCCAGCACGCTCAATCGCTTGCTCGATGGTATCGGTCGTCAAAAGACCGAATGAAACCGGTTTTTTATGTTTTAAACTCATGGTAGCGATCCCTTTGGTCGCTTCGGCAGAGACGTAATCAAAATGAGGCGTTGAACCACGGATAACTGCACCTAATGCACAAACAGCATCAAATTTTCCACTGCCGAGAAGCTGATCGATTACCATCGGAAGTTCAAACGCACCCGGTGCCAAAACATGAGTCAATTCATCCGCGTTACCACCATGACGTGCATAGGCATCTTTCGCCCCTTCAACCAGACGATCAACAATAAAATGGTTCCAACGTGTACTGACGATTGCTACTCTTTTATCCGTGCGAACACGGAGCTGTCCTTCTATTAACTTCATAAAATTCCTTTTGTTTAAAATTTCGTCATTCCGTGCCACGACACGGAATCTCTAACTATGTAATGCAGATCCCGTATCAAGTACGGGATGACGACTTATTTGATCGCATCCAACTGCAATAATTTTTCGCTAAGTTCTTCCAGTTGTTCTAATTTTAGCATATTTGGTCCGTCACTCAAAGCACAAATCGGATCAAAGTGGGTTTCAAAGAAAAATCCATCCACTCCAACAGCGGCGGCGGCGCGTGCGAGGTGAGGAACCATCGAGCTATCCCCTCCCGTTTTACCTGTACCATTACCCGGCATCTGCACCGAGTGAGTCGCATCGAAAATAACAGGAGCATATTCGCGCATAATGACGAGTGAGCGCATATCAACGACAAGATTTCCGTATCCGAATGAGGAGCCACGCTCACAGAGTAACACGCCGTGTTTTTGTGACGCTTCGTATGTGACCTCATCGCATCCGCGTGTTTTGAGTACCTTTCCTACCGAAAAGCGCATATCGGCCGGGGTCATAAATTGCCCTTTTTTGATGTTGACGATTTTATCGGTTTTAGCAGCCGCTACGAGTAAATCGGTTTGACGGCATAAAAAAGCGGGGATTTGAATCATATCGATTACCTCTGCCGCGATGGGAACTTGATAGCTCTCGTGGACATCGGTAACGATTTTATAGCCGAAATCGTCTTTCACTTTTTGCAAAATGCGAAGACCCTCTTCTAGACCAGGCCCGCGATAGCTATCGAGTGAGGTACGGTTAGCTTTATCAAAGCTCGATTTAAAATAAAAATCAAATCGTGGGTCATTTTGGTAACGTTCTAAGCTTTTAGCAATTTTAAAAATCGACTCTTCGCTCTCGATGACACACGGTCCGGCAAGTAGGATCATCTTTTCTCCTATAAGTTAATCTTCATATTGTACTCATTTTCGTTTAAAGGACATTGAGCCTATCGCCTTAGCACACACAACCGCCGAACTAAACGCCCACTGAAAGTTGTATCCCCCAAGCTCCCCCGTCACGTCCACCGTCTCGCCGATAAAATAGAGCCCATCGATTTTGGTGCACTCCATCGTAGAGGGGTTAATCTCGCCACACGCTACCCCGCCACGACACGCTTCGGCTTTAGAGAGACCAAACGTCCCCGAAGGTGCCATCGCGTAGTTACGAATCGTGAGCAATTTTTCAAACTCTTGCGGGTTTAATCGGTTGCACCCTTTATCCTCCAACCCTATCGCATCCAAAAACGCTTTCATGAACCGCTTGGGCAGAGGGATTGCCGTTGAGATAGCTTTTTTTTCATTTTTAAGTCTACTCACATCAAAATCGGGGACAAAATCAATCACTATCTCCCCTCTATGCCAATAAAGCGATGCAGAGAGGACGACGAGACCACTAATCCCTTTGTGAGCAAACAGCAAATCTTCATCGAGCGTTTTCCCAGCCACATGGATACGTGCTCTGCAACTGATTCCGCTGAGCTCTTTCATCCAGAACTCTTTGGGTTGCAGTGTGAGTCCCACCAAGGCGGGAGAAAACGGAACCGTTTGTATCCCATAACTTTGAGCGATTCTCAACCCGATGTCGCTCGAGCCTAACTCTTTGTAACTTGCTCCCCCTGTGGCTACTACGACACGAGAGGCTTGGAATCTCCCTTTATCGGTGGTGAGTATAAAAGGGTTTTGCCCCTCTAGGGAGAGGATTTTATGACCCAAAAGCAAATCGCATCCGTCTGCTTTTCCCATCAAAATGGAGATGATTTCATCGGAGCTTTTGGGACAAAAATAGTACCGCTCTTTTCGGATTACCGGACGCAATCCGCCGGAGCGAAAATAATCCAGAAGCTCACGTTGAGTAAAATTTGAAAGGGCTGATTTGATGAGCGTTTCATCCCCGAGATAGTGACTCTCATCGACCTCTACGTTGGTAAGGTTGCATTTTCCTCCACCACTGGCTTTGAGCTTTAATGCGGGGCGAGTGTTCCCCTCGATAAGTGCAACGCTAAGAGAGCTGTTTTGACGCAACTGCGCCGCACACATCAGCCCGCTTGCCCCCGCTCCTAGGATAATGACATCGTAGTGTTTCATTTAACGCTTTATTAATCGAAGGGCTAACCCTAGGCTGAGTAATGAAATCGCGATAATATGGTTCATCTCTAACGTGCGGTATCCCAAAAGCAGATGGATAATGACCAAAACGACCCCGATGTAGATGATTTTATTCCATGCCTTGACATTGGGGGTGATGATGAGCACCACTAAAGCCCCAAATCCGACCGCCAAAAAGAGGTGATTGAGAAACAACTCCCCTATATGTGCCAAAGAATAGTTGTGAGCAGCGATAAACAACACTAGATGCAACACCCCATACCCAATCGCAAAACCGCCGAGGAGTTTTTTAAACTCCACCAAATCAAAACGGATGTAGGTACGAAGAGGCTGTACCCAAAAAGCGAAGATGAGGAGCCATAACGCACTCAACCCTGAAATTTTCGAGAGATAATAGAGTTTACTATTTACGATGGGAAAATGGAAAGAGAAGAGTTTTTCCAACCACACAACCAGTGCATCAAACCATTCGATTCCTGTTCCATAGAGGAAGAAGAGGCTCATATAGGCTAAAGGGATTAAAGATAAAAGGACGATTATATATTTCATGTTGAAAGTGTATCAAAATCTCTCTTGGATATAATTACATTTAATTAACATTCCCTCAAGGTTTAAAATGTCCAAAAAACTCCACATCGTCTCTTTAGGCTGTACTAAAAATCTCGTTGATACCGAAGTGATGCTCGGACGACTCAAAGATTTCGAAATGACTGATGAGAGCGGTGAAGCCGATGTTATCATTGTCAATACCTGCGGGTTTATCGATGCGGCGAAACAAGAGTCGCTCAATACCATCTTTAACCTCGATGCGGGGCGCAAGAGCGAGTCGGTTCTCGTTATGGCGGGATGCCTCTCAGAGCGATACAAAGAGGAGCTTTCCCGTGAACTCAAAGAGGTCGATATTTTTACCGGTGTCGGCGATTACGATAAAATCGATGAGCTTTTGGCAGCGAAACAGAGCCGTTTTACCCCTGAAGTTTACCTCATCGACGGTGCCGAGCGGGTTGTAACAGGTTCATCCTATCACGCCTATGTCAAACTCTCAGAAGGGTGCAACCAAGTGTGCAGCTTCTGCGCCATCCCCTCGTTCAAAGGGAAACTCCACTCACGCGATTTGGAGAGTATTGCCCGTGAAGTGGAAAGTCTCGTTACCAAAGGGTTTTATGATTTTAGTTTCGTCTCCCAAGACTCCAGCTCCTATCTGCGCGATCAAAATATCTCTGATGGACTTATCCACCTCATCAAACGAGTTGAGCTAATCGAGGGGGTAAAAAGTGCCCGTATCCTCTATCTCTATCCCTCAACCACGACGTTAAAATTGATTAAAACCATCGGGGATTCGAGCGTTTTCCACAACTATTTCGATATGCCGATTCAACACATCAACGACGATATGCTCCGTATCATGAAGCGCGGATTCGGAAAAGCGAAAACGTTAGAACTCCTCAATGCGATGAAAGCGTTACCAAATGCGTTTATCCGCACCAGCTTCATCGTCGGTCATCCGCAAGAGAGCGATGCCATGTTCGAAGAGATGGCGGAGTTTGCGGAGAGTTTCGGATTTGATCGCCTCAATGTTTTTGGCTACTCCGATGAAGAGGGGACAAGTGCGCACGAGATGGAGGATAAAATCCCATCGAAAATCATCAATGCCCGTGCCAAAAAATTGGGGAAAATCGCTACGAAAATCGAAGTAGAGAGTCTCGCACAACTCGTAGGAACAGAAATTTCTCTCGTCATCGACGGTGAAAGTGACGAACATGAGTTTCTCCTCAGCGCACGTACACTGAATTGGGCACCCGATGTGGACGGTGAAATCTATGTCAATGACCGTGAAATAGAGGAAGAACTAACGTTTGGTAAAATCTACCGTGCCCGTATCACTGAGCTCTCAGGAACTCGCCCTCTGGCGACTATCACAGGTAATGCGTAATCTTCTCCATCTTGAACGCTTACGAGAGGGGAGAATCCTCCTCGCGTTTTCAGGAGGTGTTGATTCGACCACCCTTTTTCACCTTTTACTCGAAAACAAGATTGCTTTTGATATTGCTCACGTCAACTACCATACACGCCCCAGTAGTGACGAGGAAGCACTCAGTGCACAAAACCTCGCCCAAAGACACAATCTCCATTGCTATAACCACTCTTGCCGCTTGAGCGGAACCAATTTCGAACACCATGCCCGCGAAGAGCGTTATCGCTTTTTTGAGTATCTTATGGGTAAATACCACTATACCTACCTCCTCACTGCCCATCAACTCAATGACCGTGTGGAGTGGATGTTTATGCAACTCACACGAGGTGCAGGGCTTCCAGAGATGCTCGGTATCCGCTCACTCGATCATCGAGGAGAGATTACCATCCTCCGCCCCCTCCTCCAACACTCCCGCGAAGAGATAGAAGGGTATTTAGAGCAACACAACGTCAATGCCTTTATCGATGAGAGTAACTACGATGAGCGATACACCCGTAACCGCTTTCGCCACCGCTTTAGCACCCCTCTTATGCATGAGCATGCCGATGCAATTCGACGCAGTTTCGCCTACCTCGAAGAGGATAGTGATTTGTTGATCGATGAGATACATTTTGAAGAGTGTGAAGGATTTTTTTGGGGCAATAACAGCGATAATCTCCGCTCAACCATCTACGCTATTGATAGAGTATTAAAATCGATAGGGATTTTGATGAGTTCGCATGAAAAAGAGGAGTTGAAAAAAGAGAAATCGGCGATTATCTCTCGTCAATATTTTGTTATTATCGATGAAGCCTATACTTTTATCGCCCCTTACCATCGCGATGTCATCATGGATAAAGGGTTTCGGGAAGAGTGCCGCCGTCTCCGTATCGAGCCAAAACTTCGGGGATTCCTCTACGGTTCCCCCAAAGCGTACGCCATTATACGTCGATTAAAAGGGTCTCTAACACTTCCTCTATCCGACTGACTCCACGAATTTCGAGGACATTTTTTACCTCATCGGGAATATCAACCAAATCACGCTCATAGTTTTTTTGAGGAATCAACCCCAATTTCATCCCTGCACGGTGCGCGGCAATCAGTTTCTCTTTAAGTCCGCCGATAGGAAGGACATTTCCGGTCAATGATACCTCTCCCGTCATCGCGATATCAGCACGCACTTTTTTATTGGAGAGGATTGAAGCGATAACGGTAGACATCGCAATCCCCGCACTCGGACCATCTTTTGGGGTAGCACCATCTGGTACATGGAGATGGAGATCGAAACGTTTATACACCTCACTCGCTTCTACCACCACCTCGGTTTCACGTTCGGTGACACTGAGAGGGATAATAGAGTGATCAATAGTGAGTTTACCGGTATCAATCAATGTTTTAACCACTGAGAGGGCAATACGAGCCGATTCTTTCATCACATCGCCCAAACTACCGGTGAGCTGTAACACCCCTTTTCCGTTGATACGGATCGCTTCGATTTTGAGGACATCTCCCCCGACTGCCGTCCACGCCAGTCCATTAACCACACCTACACGATCAATATGATCGGTTTTTTCGATCTCAAATACCGTTTTTTCTAAAAACTCTTTGAGATTTTTCAGTGTCACGCTCACTTTTTGAGTGGAGGGATCTTCGAGAATCTTTTTAGCCGTTTTACGGACGATATCGGCGACACGACGGCGGAGGTTACGCACCCCCGCTTCACGGGTATGTTTTTCGATTACATCATACAATGCCGTTTTCGAAATCGAGAGCTCACTTGGTTTTAACCCATGTTTTTTAAGCTCTTGCGGGATGAGATACTGCTTGGCAATCTCATATTTCTCTTGCGGTGTATACGAGCTGACCGAGATGAACTCCATACGATCACGCAATGGTCCCGGAATTTGTCCTACATCATTCGCCGTTGCGATAAAAATCGCTTTGGAGAGATCGAGATTAAAGTTGAGATAATAATCTCTAAAATGGGTATTTTGTTCGGGATCGAGAATCTCTAACAACACGGCGGTTGGATCACCCCGATGCGATTTCGCCACTTTATCGATCTCATCGAGGACGATAATCGGATTCATCTTTTTCGCCTCAATCACCCCTTGCACAATACGTCCGGGCATTGCACCCACGTAGGTGCGTCGATGACCGCGAAGTTCATTCACATCCTCAAGTCCCCCCAGTGCAATACGAACCAGTGGACGTTTGAGCGCGGTAGCGATAGAGTTTGCCAACGAAGTTTTACCCACACCCGGAGGACCCGCGAAACAAAGAATCGCACCACGCCCCTCTTTATCCGCATGACCGCGAAGTTCGAGTAATTCACGAACCGAAAAATACTCCAAAATACGCTGTTTTGGTTTTTTAAGTGAAAAGTGATCTTTATTGAGCTGTGTTTCGACATCGTGTACATTGAGTGCTTTTTTAGACTCTTCCCCAAACGGAATCTCTAAAACGTATTCGAGGTAAGTTTGCAACATTCCTGCATCACCGCTATCGGGATGCATACGAGCAAATCGCTCTAATTGCTTATTGGTCTCTTTATACGCATCGGGGTGCATTTTATCTTTTTTGGCTTCGAGTTTTTTACGGAACTCTTCGATTTCTTCTTCTCGGTGGGTGTCGGTTCCCAACTCTTTTTGTATCTGTTTGAGCTGCTCTTTGAGAAAATACTCTTTATTCACTTTTTCGATACGGGTGTGCACTTTGGATCGAATCTCTTTTTGGAGCTTGTTCGCTTCAGTCTCTTCGATTAACTCATCGATCAACATCAAAAACCGTTTTTCGGGATCTCGCTCGATAAAGAGTTTATAAGCATTTTCCCGTTTCATTTTGATTGTACTGCAAATCAAATCGACGATTCGGTTATACTCATTATTGTCTTCGATAGTGCGGAGTAAATCGGGAGGGAAATAGTTACTCACTTGTGACAATGCACGCACTTTTTCACGCAATATTTCTAAAATTGCATCCATCTTTAACGGGTTTGCTTCTGTCGATTCTATAATATCGACCTGCGCACGGAGTGGATTATCATGGACCATTTTCTCAACATGACCACGTGCCAATCCTTGGAAAAGGACTTTAATACGACCATCAGGGAGAACCACTTTACGCATAATAGAGCCGATTACCCCTGCATCATAAACCGAATCGAGTTCACGTAAACCTTCATGCTCAGGCTTTACCGGACATACAATAACCAATGAATTATTCTCAATCGCTTCGGCAGCAGCTGCAATATTTTTTTCATCACTTAAAAAGAGTGGTGAAATCATAAACGGGTATAAAAACAGATCATCCTCAGCGATTACCGGTAAGGTAGTAGGGAATGAAGCATAATTACTAAGTTGCATGATAAAAAAATCCTTGATGATAAATTATAAACGTGATCTATTTACTCTTATTATCGTCCATCGAGATAACACTACGAGTTTGAGGAATCATAAATTCGTACCAGCTACTCGTGCCATCACCCTCAAACATTTTTCGATACCATGGAATATTTACAGGGACAACATCCGCCGAATCGATCCACGTCACCGGTGCAATAGCACGATAATACTGAGCACCCTTAGGCTTACCCAAACGATCATACAATTGGGCGATTTGTTCATTTAGTATCCCTTTACCTAACTGCAACTGCGTCTCCATTGTATTAAGCATTGGCAAATAGGTTGAATGAGGATAACTTGTTTTAAATGCCGCAGCGCTTTTTAACGTTTCATCAATCAACCCTTGATCTCGTCCCTGATTCGGAAGTGCTAAAAATTTTGCTTTTACTTTCAAAAATTCGGTATATTCTCGCCCTGCAGTTGTTGAATAACGGCGATTATACTCATCTAAAAAATGCTCAGCCAACAAATACTCATCGTATGCCATATGCGCTTGCGCCATAATCAACGTTGCTTCACCCAAAAGAGGAGAACTCACATGTTCACTTTGCAAAGAGCTAAAATAGCTATCCGCTTTCTCTAAATTACCGCTAGAGACTGCTGCAATCATTTTTTCATACCAATAATCGGCCGGTTTATTGTATTCATCAACTTCTTTACCACATCCACTCATAAAGAGTATCACTGTAATCGCTAATAATGCGCTTCGAACTATCGTCATCTAAAATCCATTTCCTATTAAAGTAGTGATAATTTTACCCTAAAGAGATTAATACTACATTGTTTGAGCGTATTTGTGTTAAAATCAACCTAATCACTACACCAGCACAGAGGCAATAATGCAATTTGATCTTAAGTTACCCCTACTCGGATTTGAATCCTTATCTACAATGGAGCTTCAAAAAATCGACGATATTTTTATGCGTTTAGAGAGTGTAGGTGATGGGCCATCATTTACCCTTATCAACCCTTATGCCCTACGTGAATATGCATTTGATATTCCCTCATCACTGCAAGCGTTAATGGAGATACACGACCAAAGCAATTTATTGGTTTACAATATCGTTATCTTAACGACCCCTATCGAAAATTCAACCATTAATTTTGTAGCTCCTCTTATTTTTAATACCGATAACAGCACAATGGCACAAATTATTATTGACAATCGTAATGATTTTAGTATTGCTGAACCGATTAAAAATTATCTCAAAGATTAATCCCATGAGTAAACCAACAATCACCCTTATCGGCAATGGTAAAATGGCTCTCTCTATCGCAAAAGGTTTATCTGCCACCTATGCTATTGAAGTAATCGGGAGAGATTTAGTAAAATTAGAGCAGTTTGAAGCAACTCTCAAAACTCCTATTATAAAAACTCTTTACTCCAACGCAACCATAGAGGGTAAAACAGTTATTCTCTGCGTTAAGCCGGCCAATCTTTCTGAAATTGCCCCTAAACTTGTAGGAAAACCAGACGTTCTTTATTCTGTACTTGCAGGAACTTCTCTAGAATCACTCAAGACTATCGATTCATTTAAATATTGTCGTGCTATGCCCAATCTTGCAGCGCAAAATGCCCTCTCTATGACAGCACTTGTCGGAGATGCAACACTACGTGATGAAGCGATAAAACTCTTCTCTTCGATAGGGATGACCTTATGGGTTGAGAGTGAAAAAGAGCTCGATATTGCTACGGCACTCAGTGGAAGTGGTCCCGCGTATCTAGCACTCGTTGCGGAAGCACTCTGTGATGGAGCAGTACGCGAAGGGCTCAAACGAGATGATGCAATGGTGTTGATGCGGGGACTCTTTAAAGGGTTTGGAGAGCTTGTCTCCACTACCCATCCTGCACTCCTCAAAGATAGTGTCATGAGCCCAGGAGGGACAACAGCAGCTGGATATGGAGCACTAGAAGATTCAAACGTCCGTAATGGATTTATGGAAGCTATACGACGCGCTTATGAGCGAGCAAAAGGGATGAAATAAAGAGTTTAATGCTCTTTTTTGGGGGTTACTTTTCCCTCATCTTCATCGCTCTTTACTTCTTCCAAATGATGTACTTTCATCGTAAAAGAGGATTTAATAAGATCGCCTTCTCTCTCAAAATGAATCGGGAAATCAACACCGATAATCCAATCGCTTTTATTTACTTTATCTAAAAAATTATAAAACGTTTGAGGGGAAGATATCTTTGCCGTTGCATTCACTTCATAGATTTTAAATGACCCATTTTGATCTGCCATATTTATTTCACTCACATAAAGGTCTTGAAACTCTTTTTTATAGTGACGGGTAAATTTTACAGGATCAAAAGATGATTTAAACCCTTTAATGGTCTTTTTATGACTCTCTTGAAGTTTTAGAAGTTTTTCATGAACGCTATCATAATGTTCTCGCGAAGCAATCAACATTTTCTCTTCTTTTTTATTTTCAAGACGGAGAGTTCTATACTCTTTCCCCTTTGGAATCAAAAAAAAGAAAGAAAAAACCAGCACTCCTACCAGCAACACAAACGAAAGTAAAATGAGATAAATAGTACGATGGTTTATAGCACTTTTCATTCTACCACCTCCAGTGCACTTTCATCTTCCAAATAATTTGTTGATACGAAGTTATACCATCCATTTGCTATTGGGTAAAAACTGGTATAAGTACGATGAAATATCGATCTCAGCGGAGCATGAAGCATAAATTCATACGTATCCTTGTTAGGGGTAACTCCGTATAAAATCAACGATTTTTCATCCAGTTCGGCACGATTAAGGGTGATTGTATCGGGGACTAAATCAAAAAGATTTCGGATACTCTCTTTAATTACCGAGTTATTGGTAGAAATTTCTTCCGATATTTTTACTTCGGATTCAATCGTATTTATCTCTTTACTCAATGCTCCGGTTGATTCTTCTAAATGTGTCATATTACTTGAGAAAGAGTCATGTTCCTCTTGAAAACGGGTTACTTTATAGGCTAAAAAGAAATAGGCAAGGAGAACCATTGCAATACTGACCATAAAGAAAAAGAGTGCTAAACGGAGCTCTCCACTGATGAGATGTTTACTTCTCGGAGTAATAAAACTGTACTTCACAGCCCCTCCTCTTCGAGAATTGCAAGGGCATTAATCCCCTCGCATACATTAACCCGACGGATTAACACATTCAAAAAAAGCTCTTCTTCCAAATAACGTTTGAGTTCATCTCCTCCATTATCCCCATCTGCAATACAAACTGTTTCAATAAATCGATTTTGACACTCATCACTGAGATAAAAACGGTGCAGCAGTGTTTGTATAAATTCAAAACGCTGATATTCTGCACTTGAAGCATCAAGATTACTTTTAATCGCGTCAATATTACGCTCTTTTTCAATCCGAAGTTCTTCAGGTGTTAAAACGTCTTCGCTAAATTCACTCACCTCATCCAACGAGTCAAGATCGGCAATATCGCTCAAAGAATCCAAATCATCCAAGAGATCAAGATCTTCGAGATCTTCAATATCATCGAGATTAATCGAGTTATCATCGAGATGTTCATCAGGGATAGCGTGAGAAAATTCCATCGAGGAGTCTGATTCGCCTGAAACGCTGAGAAGATTACTGTGTGCAGTAGTAAAGTAGTGCCCGTATTCTAATTTTCCGTTATCAAAAATGGCAACACAAAAAAAATCTTCCATTCCAAAAGCATAAAGAGCCAACGTAGTTTTAATTTTATCGGCAAAATAGTGCTCAATCATCGAAAAAGGGGAAAATACAAAATCGAGACCTACACTTGAGTAATGGTGGCGAAGCTGATAAAGCTCATCGTAAGAAGCGTATTGTGTCCACTCATTTTGGCGACATAATATTTGGATACCGACAATATCTTCATGATGAAGCGGTACAAGCTTGGAACAACCGGCATACGCACCTTGATTGGGGAGAAGATTAAGAGTACTGATATAAAAATAGGGAGAGGCATCCACCATCTCCTCGATATATTTATTCATGGCATTAGATGGGGAAGTTCCCTCAAAATGGCGCTGTTCTTTAAACAGAACTTTTTTATTTTTGGTCACCATACATAAAACATCATACCCGTTATCTTTAGAGACAATGGCAACAAATATTTTTTTAAATAGTCGTTCCAGCACTAAGACCCTTTCGATGTTTTACACAATGGATGCGATTGTAAATAATTTTCCATCTTGAGCGCATTTCCCAATTTTGTGTATATCTGTGTTGTTGCCATACTTTTGTGACCGAGCAATTCACTCACATCAGAAATTCGTGCTCCATGATTTAACAGCTCCGTTGCGTACGCGTGTCTAAGCTGATGAGGGGTCACTTTCAGTCCATGATGTGCAAATGCCTTGGTAAGGATATATCTTAGACTATTTTCGCTTAATTTTTCTCCTCCCTCCTCAAAAACATACTCTTTTGTAGGAAAAATGGTCTGGTATTCCTGCATCATTGTATGCACCTCAGGGAGGATGGGAATATCACGTTCCTTGGAACCTTTTCCTAAAACTCGGCACCATCTCTCGTTAACATCGGAGCGTTTTAAGTGAGAAAGTTCTGAAATACGAAGCCCCATCGTATAAAGCAATGTAATCACTAATTTTTCTATTGGCTCTGCCGTGGAGAGTACTTGCACTATATGGAGATGGGATACAGGTTTTGGTAACGATTTGGGAACTTTAATACTCTCATCACCACGCAAGAGTAGATTATGTTTTTCTGATTTCAAGTATTTAACAAAGCTTCTTATAGCACTCAGTTTTGCCGAAATTGTTTTGGGTTTTAAAGAGGCAATTTCTAGACGTAACGGCATCAGATTAATCGTAATCACGCCATCTTCTTCAACAGTCTCAGCCTTATTAATCATCTCTTCCAATGCATGAGCGTAACTTCTAATACTTAATAGCGAATACCCCTGCATCCCTTCACACTGCTTTAAAAACTCCTCTTTAAAACGGTGAAGTTTTTCTTTAATCACAACGGATGCTCCATGAGTGCATCGTATAAAATTTTCTTTGCCTCTTCGATCTCCAACCCCGTAAGATCAATCGGCTCGGAGGCATAAAAATCTAACGTTCCAAAGGGTTTTGGAACTACGAACCTGTCCCAACTGGAGAGCTGCCAGTAACGACTCGGTTGACAGTGAACTGCAATCACTTTTGTTTGACGTTTTTGGGCTAGCACCACAACTCCGTCACTAACGCTGTATCGAGGCCCCTTGGGTCCATCGGGGGTAATCCCGATATCATACCCCTCGTCGAGAGCTTTTAATCCTTGAATCAGCACCTTTGCACCGCCACGCGTAGAGGAGCCGTAAATACTCTCTAACCCAAAAAATTTAATGACACCGGCGATAATCTGCCCATCGAAATGTTCACTAATAATGACTTTGGCTTTTGGAATAGAGCGAAAATGGTAATAGAGATAAGGTTGCATGAGTAAACTTCCATGCCAAGAGGCAAAAATAACCGGCTCGTTTGGAATAGTAGAGGGGAGATGAAACCGTTTTTTAGAAGTAGCGTAAATTAAACGGATGAGAAGTGAACCGATTAGAGGAAGACTCCACAGCGAAAACGCCCTAAGAAAACGTTTACGCAATGATCTCTCCGTGTGCGACGGTACGATTAACCTCCCCGATCTTCACACGAGCAATTTGCCCTAGCAACTCTTCACTCCCTTTAACCTTTACCATAATGTTGTTATCACTACGCCCTGCTACATATCCATCACTGCGTAACTCTTCGAAATAGACTTCAACTATCTGTCCCATTCGAACCTCTTTGAGCTCATCCAAAATCTCATCGTGGCGTGACTGGAGAATATGCAATCTCTCTGAGCCTACTTCCGAATCAACCTCTTCCATTTTTTCTGCTTCGGTCATTGGACGAGGAGAGTATTTAAAACTAAATACCTGCTCAAAACGCACCTTGTTGAGGACATCCATCGTATCGGCAAAATCCTCTTCACTCTCACCGGGAAAAGCGACGATAATATCGGTACTGATATTGACATCCGGTGCCATCTCGCGAAGCTTCGCCGCACGGTTTAAAAACCACTCTTTGGTATATCCCCGTTTCATCGCTTTTAAAATAGCATTAGAGCCACTTTGGAGTGGCATGTGCATTGATTTACAGATTTTTGGATTTCGGGCGAACTCTTCGAGAAACTCATCATCCATATGGAGCGGATGAGGAGAGGTAAATCGGATACGCTCCAGATCCTCTATCGCACTCACACGACGTAAAAGCTCCGTAAAGTTTACCTTCTCATGTTCTCCTGAGAATCTGCGACCGTAATTATTAACATTTTGTCCGAGTAAAAAAACTTCACGAGCACCACTTTCCACCGCGCGACGCACTTCCGTTAAAATCAAATCGGTCGGAATCGATATCTCATCGCCACGTGTTTTTGGGACAATACAAAAGGTACACTGCTTATCACACCCGATGGAGATGTTAATATACGCTTTATAAGGGCTAGAGCGAAAATCTTTAAAGGCAAACTGCGACTCATCATAATTAATCTCAATCTCTACCGCTTTATCTTTATGGATAATCTCACCGATTTTAGAGACATTACGAGCCCCGAGAACGAAATTGACATAGGGTGCTTTCTTAATGATTTCGTTGCCGAGATGAGAGGCGGTGCATCCGCATACACCGATTTTTGCATCCGCTTTTTTGAGTTTATTAAAAACACCCAATTCGGAGAAAAGCTTATGAACCGGCTTTTCACGTACCGAACAGGTATTAATCAAAATCAAATCGGCTACGCTCGCATCATCGGTGAGGACATATCCTTCGCGTGCATTGAGCTCCGCAATCATATGCTCAGAATCACGATTGTTCATCGCGCATCCGAGCGTCTCAATAAAAAGTTTTTTGGACATTTAAGTTACCTTATTCCTTAAAAGACGACTACCGTCATCCTCGGGCTTGACCCGGGGATCCATCCCCAAAATTCAAAGCTGGATTCCCGCCTACGCGGGAATGACGAAAATAAAGATTGTTATTAGAGAATATGCACTTCGTACATATATTCATTCGCAGAGAGTCCAAATTTTACTTCACGCATATAGAAGCTTTTCCCTTCATTTTCAAAATGCTCTTGCAATGCCAAAAGATCTTTGTGTGAATTTTCACGATCGAAATAGAGGATCAACGAATTGGTTTTTTCTACCATCTCCGTGATTTTTTTCAAATCAATTTTTTTTGGTTTTGCATCTTGTTCAGTACGTGCGACTTTTAATTCCATGATTGTTCCCTTACAATAGAGTTTCTTTAAGTTATGGGGATTATAGCGATGAATGAATAAATATCCTATTAAGCGTTTTTTTTGTATAATACTTACCCTTCATAAAAAAGCTTTCCCATAACGACACTTTATTTTTTTATGATCAACCCTAGTGAGGATACACCTATGGAAAATATGTTAGATATTATCGACTCTATCGCCAGTGAAAAAGGTCTCAGCCGTGAGAACGTTACCGAAGCGATCAAAACCTCTTTTGTTCAAACAGCTAAACGTATTATCAACCCTACTTTTGCTTTTGAAGCCGATGTTGATGAGCGTACCAAACAAGTAAAACTTCGACAAGTGATCACTGTTATCGCTGATGGTGCAGAAGAATTAGAGAGTGATTCTGCGGGTGCATACATGTCTATTAGCGCGGCTAAAGAGATTGATGATGAAGCTGAAATTGGCGATCAACTCCAAATGGAACATGAACTTGAAACGTATGGTCGCAGTGCATTTGCAACACTCCACCGTGAAATCGAATTTCATATTCAACGCCTTGTTGAAAACGAACTCTACGACAAATACAAAAACAAAATTAATACCATCGTATCGGGTCGTGTTACCCGCGTCGACAACGACCAAAACACCACCATCGAAATTGATGAGATTCGTGCGATACTCCCTATGAAAAGTCGTATCAAAGGTGAAAAATTTAAAGTCGGCGATGTTGTCAGTGCTCTAGTACGCCGTGTTAACGTTGATAAGGTAACCGGAATCTCTATGGAGCTTTCCCGTACTGCTCCGAAATTTCTTGAAGAGCTTCTCGCACTCGAAGTTCCTGAGATTAAAGACGGTATCGTTATTGTCGAAAAATGTGCCCGTATCCCAGGGGAACGTGCCAAAATCGCCCTCTATACCAACCGTCCTCAAATCGATCCAATCGGTGCAACCGTCGGAGTACGGGGAGTCCGTATTAATGCGGTGAGCGAAGAGCTGTGCGGTGAAAATATCGACTGTGTCGAGTACAGTGCTTCCCCTGAATTGTTTATCTCTCGTGCCATGAGCCCTGCAATCATTAGTGCGGTTAGTGTTAGCGAAGATGCAAATGGGGATAAAAAAGCAGTTGTAACCCTCCCAAGCGATCAAAAATCCAAAGCTATCGGTAAAAGCGGTATCAATATCCGCCTTGCATCCATGCTTACAGGATACACCATTGAGCTTAATGAAGTGGGTGGAACGGTAACGGGTGAGAGAGCCGAAGAGAAAAAAGAGGGGATTGGTTCTCTCGAAGCACTTTTTGGGAATTAGTATATTAGATAAAGTCCGTCATTCCCGCGAAGGCGGGAATCCAGCTTTAAAAAAGAATACTTTCATATAAATCTTTCCATTCAGGATTAAACTCTTCTATAATTCTCAATTTCCAATGACGATTCCATTTTTTGATTGCTTTTTCTCTTGATATTGCTATTTCCATACTCTCATGTAATTCGTACCATACAAGTATTCCAACATCATATTTATCACTAAACCCTTGAGCTAAATGATTTTTATGCTCATATATACGTTTTGATAAATTTGAAGTTACACCAAGATAAAGTGTTCCATTAGGTTGTGATGCTAGGATATAAACAGCAGACTGTTTCATGAAATTCCTTAAGCTGGATTCCCGCCTTCGCGGGAATGACGAAAATTACCTTTTCACAAACGGATTCAACTTCAATAACACCGCATCCGCAATCTGATTACCAATCAACGTCAAAAATGCAGACATCATCAAGATTCCCATAATGACCGGATAATCCCGACCCATAGCTGATAGATAAAAGAGCTGTCCCATCCCCTCTATCCCAAAAATAGACTCCAATATCACCGAACCGCCGATAAGTCCCGGTAACGACAATCCCAGCATCGTCACAATAGGAGGGAGAAGATTAGGCAATATGTATCGACGTATAATCCATTTTTCCTCTATTCCCCGCGCACGTGCAAAATAGATATAGTCGCTTTTGAGTATTTCAAGTGTTAAAGAGCGTATATAAAGAGCCAAACTTCCTATGCCAACAAAGACCATTACAGCGATTGGCAACATCAAATGCCATAACATATCCCAATAATATCCTAACCCCTCTGGTGGTTCAAGAGAGTGCAATCCACTGATAGGAAACCACCCCAAGGTCACACTAAAACCCATCATCAACACTAATGCGAGATAGTATGAGGGCATTGCAAAACTGATAAGGGAGAATTGTGACAGGATAACGTCTTTTTTCTTTTCATACGAGAGGGCAGAGCTTATCCCCATCCATAGGGAAAGGAGAAACGTAAATACCAACGCAATCATATTCATCCACAGTGTTACTGGAAGCCTATCAGCTATCACATCTCTCACTTCCTGACCACTCACAAAAGAGATACCAAAATCGAGTTTTACTAGATTAATCATCCAACTGGTGTATTGCTCCCAAAGAGGTTTATCGAGTCCATAAATCGCTTTGAGATGGGCAATATTTTCAGGAGTCATATTGGGGTTCAGTTCAGAGCCCATAAAGCTATTTGGAGCGGCATGCATCGCACCAAAAGAGATCAGCGAAATCAGAACAAGCATTAAAACAGTATAGGCTAAAGATCGGAGTAAATAGTTCATAAAGTGATTATAACGGATGGATAAGAAGGAGTCAAGAAGATTGTAATATCGTCATACCCGCGTAGGTGGGAATGACGAAAGAAAAGAAACTCTTAGAAGTTAAGAGTCAAGTATGCTTGAACAGTGTTAGCACGTTTCAAACCATCGTGTTTTTCATTGATATAAGCAGCTGTTACATCCAATGGTCCAAATGATTTAGTTGCAGTAACTGCAAGCTCATTCATATCTCCTGCGTTAGCAGCAGCTCCATTGCTCACATTTGTATAGTATGCACCAAATTTAGCAAGATTTTTTGCATCGTACTCAGCTGTAAGATTCATTGATGTTGCATCCGGAGCTCCTACATAACCGTAATCCCACCATGCTTCTGTGTACAATTTAGATTGAGCAGCAGCAAGGTTATCAGTTGCAACGTTAGCAACTTTCAAAGTACCGTCTTTATCTGTTGAAGAGTATGCAGCTGATACTTTAAGCGCATCGATACCGTATCCAACTTTAAGTGCGTACGCTTTTGAATCTTTAACACCTTCTAAAACACCTTTAGGTGCCATATCAGCATATTGTAGACCAATTGTCAAACCTGGAACCAAACGGCAGTTAATATCACCTTGCAACCAGTAAGCATTAGCAACGTTAACAACGTTATAATACCATGCTTGTGCTGTAAGCGGTTTGAAAGAGTTATTTACCGCTGCGAATGCATACGCACCACCGTTCATAAATGTATTAAATTTACCAGCTGTACCTACAACATTATCACCAATTGGTGTATGATTGATTGTACCTTTATTTTGGACGCCTGCAGTATTTGGATCTAAATCACGACCAAGTGGATTTACACCATTTCCTTTTCCAACCCATGCACCTACCAAAGTAGTGTCCGGAAGATCTTGGTTAATAACAAGTGCTGCATCAAATGTATTTGGAACGATTGACCATTTTTCAGAGAATGCTAAAGGTGAATCAATCTCCATACGCCCTAGTTTTACAGTAGTTTTAGCTACAGTAGCTGCTACCCATGCTTCGCCCATCCATGATGCATCATCAACTTGAAGTCCATTAGTACCAAGTGGATCAAATGAAGCACCATTTCCTGTAGCTACACCGTGTGCACCTGTCCATGTATTTGAAACAAGGTTGTTTTCAAGTCCAAGAGTACTTACTGCATACCCAGTTACACCAAATGATACACCTTTAAGCAAATCACCCGTTGCACCGATACGAAGTGCTGTATCAGCTGCACTTGCATCTTTGTCAAATAGATCCAAGTTTGCTCCACGATCACTTGTAGTATAGAAAAGTTTAGCGTCACCGCTAACTTTTACATTATCCAACGCGAACGCACTCGTACCGAGCAACACTGCTGCTGCAAGAGACATTTTAACTAATTTCATTGATTCTCCTTAAATAAAGCTTGACTTTGGGGTTTACCCAAGAATTGTTTCGTCGGAGTTAATTGTAACGCTCGAAATCTTAAACTATGCTGTTATTTGCTAAATATATTTACTATTGGTTTACTGCGTGTAAACTCCCTACTTTAGGGAATATTATAATCTTATCACATTATAGTGTTTACTATTTCTAGCTAAACAAATCCCCTCTTCTTTATGGTATAGTATGTTTTCTCTGATTTATGCTTTGTATAATTTATTAAAAAGGAAAACCATAATTATGGATAAAAAGCAGCTATTTCTCGCTTCAGCTACAACCATCTTACTATTAAGTGGCTGTACTGCTATAACCCCTACTCAAAACAACACTTTAAATACCGTATCTCCCAGTGTAACCGCTGAATCTGAGGGTGGGATAATGCAACGCTCGCTGGATAAATGGCTCAAAGAGGAGTGGTCACCAATGACATCATCTCCGTCCAATATCCCAACAAAAACACCAGCGGATACAAATGCATCTTCATCATCTACTAGTGTTACCACAGCCACTCAACCTACTGCTGAAGAGCGCTTTACGTTACAAGAATATCTCGATAAGTGGAAAAAATATCGTGAAAATAAATCAAAAATAGAAGAGACTCAGCCAAAAGAGCCTTCTCATGTGGATAGTATGAAAAAGTTGCCAGTGATAGGGAAGTAACTATTAGTAACGTTTGCGTCATTCCCGCCTACGCGGGAATGACGAGATACTATTCGCGATTTTCCCATACCATAACGGTTTTACCCTCGCTATTTTTTTCTACTGCAGGCATTCCCATAATATTGTATCCCGCATCCACATAATGAACTTCGCCACTCACGCCGCTAGAGAGATCACTTAAAAGATAAAGGGCTGAGTTTCCAACCTCTTGAATAGAGACATTTTTACGTAACGGAGCGTTACATTCATTCCAATTGAGGATTTGTCTAAAATCACCGATACCGCTAGCCGCTAATGTTTTGATCGGTCCTGCACTGATTGCATTTACCCGTTGACCTTTTGAAGCGCCGAGTTCAACTGCCATATAACGGACACTTGATTCTAGTGCCGCTTTCGCAACTCCCATAACATTATAGTTCGGGATATATTTTGGTCCACCGAGGTAGCTAAGGGTGATAATCGATGCACCTTGCGCCAAGACCGGCTCAAGACGGTTAGTTAAATCGATCAATGAATACACCGAAACGTCCATCGCAATTTGAAATGCTTCTTTAGAGGTTTTCATAAACCCTTCTGTCAATGCCTCTTTTGGAGCAAACGCAACAGAGTGAACTAAAAAGTCGATCTCACCGAAATCACGTGCAACTAATTCAGCGATTGCCGACATATCAGCCTCATTGGAAACATCCAGTTTGTAAACCGGGGAGTTGTCAAACGCTGCCGCAATCGGTTCAACCCGTTTTTGCATTGCCTCATTGGGATAGCTAAACGCCATTTTTGCACCGTGTGCGTGTAGTGCTTCTGCGATTCCATAAGCGATTGATTTATCATTTGCCAATCCGACGATGAGACCTTTTTTACCTTGCATTAACATCTATTATTCTCCTTTTATATTTAAATTATTACCCCATCGGAGCAAAGCCCCGCATGGCTACGCTAACGCTTTGTTTCCTTCGGCAGGAAGCCCATTTCTTATTGAAGCTCTGTGGCTTGTGCGATCATTGTACAAAAATCATTGGCGCTCAGCGATGCTGACCCGACCAAAACTCCATCTACATTGGCAAGTGCCATAATGTCACCGGCATTATCAACCTTAACACTTCCACCATACAATAGCGGTGCACTTATTGTTTGTCGCAGGGCATTATGTACCTCTTCGATCTCACGATTACTCGCCGTTAGTCCGGTACCGATTGCCCAAACCGGTTCATACGCAACAATCAAATCAGGATAATTAAGATCGATACCTACGAATTGAGCATTAATATATTCCATTAATACATCATAACCATATTCACGAACCTCTAACGGTTCTCCTACACAATAGACAATCGCAAAACCTTGTTGTGCAAAAAAACGAAATTTTGCCGCAATTTGCTCCTGCGTCTCACCCAAAATATGACGACGCTCACTGTGACCGATAAGGATTGTTTTGATCTCAAACTCTTCGAGTTGTTCAAGGGTAATTTCCCCTGTGAATGCACCATTAGCAGCGGGATAACCATTTTGTACCCCGATCAATACGTTACGGGAAATATGTTCCAATGCCGTAAAAGGGGGAAATACCATAATGGTGTCTTCTATTGCATTAGCACTCACAAACGATTCAACAACCGCCATATAGGCACGTGTCTCTTGACGTGTTTTATTCGCTTTAAAGTTGGCACATAAAATCATGACAATCTCCTTTTAGAATTTGTCATTCCCGCGAAGGCGGGAATCCAGCTAGACTCCCGCCTTCGCGGGAGTGACGACAAATATACTTTACAATATTCACCACTATTATTTCAGTAACGCTTTAACTCCGGGAAGAACTTTACCTTCTAACAGTTCTAACGATGCACCGCCGCCTGTGGAGATAAAGGTAATCTCTTCATCCAATCCTACCCGTTGAACCAAATCCGCCGTATCTCCGCCACCGACTACCGTTGTAGCATACGAATCGGCAACAAAATGGGCAATTTTATTAGATCCTCGTGCAAATCGTTCCATCTCATAAACACCCATCGGGCCATTCCAAAGAATGGTTTGGACATCGGCTAACACTTGGCGATACAGTCGTACTGTTGCCGGTCCGATATCTAATCCCATCCACCCCTCAGGGATCTCTTGAGCACTTACTAAACGGCTCATCGAATCAGGAGCAAACTTCTCGGCGGCAACCACATCAACAGGGAGATAAAATTTAACTCCTAATCGTCTCGCCTCTTCCATCACTTTTATCGCTTCGGGAATGAGATCGTCTTCAACGAGAGATTTTCCAACATCGTATCCCAGCGCTTTAAGAAATGTAAACGCCATTCCTCCACCAATTAATATTTTATCTACTTTTGGTAAAAGATTAATGAGTGCTTCGAGTTTACCGGAAACTTTTGATCCACCGACAATTGCCGCAAACGGTCTTACTGGACGCTCAAGCAATACCCCAAAAAACTGAATCTCTTTTTGGAGGAGAAATCCTGCCGCTTTATGCTCTTTGTCAAAAAATTGGGTAATTCCTTCTACTGATGCATGGGCACGATGACTCACACCAAACGCATCATTGATATAGATATCCACCATTGATGCCAGTGCACGACTAAACTCAGCATCATTTTTGGTCTCCCCTTTTTCAAAGCGAAGATTTTCAAGCAAAAGGATCTCTCCACCTTTGAGTTCGCTTGAGAGTTTCATTGCACTCTCTCCCACGACATCTTCGGCAAGTTGAATATCAAGTTTAAGCAGTTGATGTAACCGCCGTGCAACCGGTGAAAGGGAGTATTTTTCATCTTTAACACCATCTTTCGGGCGACCAAAATGGGACCCTAAAATAATGGCACATTTTTGATCCAAACAATAATTAATAGTAGCCAGTGCTGAGCGTATACGACGATCATCGGTAATATTATTATAATCATCCATCGGGACATTAAAATCACATCGGATAAATACTTTTTTGTTAGCGATATCGCACTCTTTGATATTCAATAATTCCATATATTTCCTCTACCTGTAAGATATAAATTTTATTTTAGACTTTACTAATAAACAATGCCATCTCAATGAGGCGATTAGAGTATCCCCATTCATTGTCATACCATGCCATGATTTTTATCATGTCGCCGTCAATAACTTGTATTAAGTCATCTGCAATTGTAGCACTATAACATGAACCCACAAAATCTTGGGAAACACGATAACGCTCATCAATTTCCAAGATACCTTTTAACGTTGTTTCAGCATACCTCTTAAAAAGTTGACTTAACTCCTCCTTCGTGGTTTGACGTCCGATTAATACATTCAAATCCACCATAGAGACATCCGCCGTAGGGACACGAACACTCTGACCGTGAAGCTTCCCTTCTAAAGCAGGAAGTACCAACGAAATTGCCTTTGCCGCTCCCGTCGTTGTCGGAACCATATTGAGTGCTGCCGCACGTGAACGGCGCATATCGGTTCCATGTGCCGAATCTATAATCGCTTGACCGTTCGTGTATGCATGAATGGTCGTCATAAGACCCTTTTGTATCCCGAACTCCTCATCCAAAATACGGGCAATCGGTCCTAGACAATTCGTCGTACATGATGCATTAGAGAGAATGTTCTCACCATCGTAGAGATGATGATTAACCCCTAATACATACGTCGGAATAGTCGCATCTTGCGTCGGAGCGGAGAGAATTACTTTTTTCACCCCTTTTCCCAAATGATGCGACACGGTATCGCGTGTCAAAAACAAACCACTGCACTCAAATACGACCTCAGCACCCAGTAAAGCAAAATTCAAATTTTCAGGATTTTTTTCACAGACTATTTGAACCCTGTCGGAACCTATCAAGAGGCTATTTTCATCGATATATTCAAGATTATACTCAAACGCTCCATGAACCGAATCATTTTGCAATAGATAGTGCATCATTGTCGTTGATGCCATATCATTTATCGCCACCAACTCTATATCATCACGAGTAGCGATGAGACGAGTGAGAGAACGTCCTATACGGCCAAAACCGTTAATCGCAACTTTTAATGCCATTATCCCTACCTGCAACCATAATAGGGGAGATTTTACCAAAAGTTGGTTATAATTTTGATTAAAAGAGGCTTGGAGCGTCGTAAATATGAACATTGCGCTCTTTGGCGGAAGTTTCGATCCTCCCCATTTCGGTCATATACAGATTGTCCTTGCGGCACTCTCTACTTTAGAGATTGATAAACTTATCATTGTTCCTGCCTATCGCAATCCCTTAAAACATTCGATATGTGCGAACGGTGCGAAACGGGTAGAATGGTTAAAAACCATTTTTAAATCCTACCCAAAAGTGGAAATCAGTGATTTTGAAGTTTCTCAAAATCGACCTGTGTATACGATTGAAACTGTATTACATTATGAAACTGCAACCGATAAGATTTTTCTTATCCTTGGAGCGGACAATGTAGAAAAACTATCGCAATGGCATCAATTTGACCTCCTTAAAAATAAGGTCACTTTTGTAGTTGCCACGCGAGATAACCATCATGTACCCGCAAACATGATAACACTTAAAATCAATGAGCCTATCAGCTCAACCCTTTTTCGAAACTCTTTTGGCTCACTTGGGCTAGATGAGATGGTCGAAAATGAAATTATTACCTACTACAAGGAAAACCATGAATCCACGAATTGAAAAAATGTCCCATATCCTCGATATGAATAAAGCCGAAAACATCGAAGTGTTTGACCTCGCAGGGAGCGATTATTTTGCTGACTATGTCATTATCGCCTCTTCACTGGGTGAACGTCACACATTAGCCCTTCTTGACCACCTCAAAAAAGGGCTTAAACCGGAAGAACAATTTTTATATGTCGATGAGAGCGGTGATTGGGTTGCTATCGATTTGGGAGATATCTTAATCCATATCCTTACACCGCAATACCGTGCAAAATACGATTTAGAGAGCTTTTTAAAAGAAGTATCGGCACGTAAAAACAAAAATTAATAGCTAAAAAGCATCTTTTAAGCTTTTTAAGCTATAATTTCGTTCTCTCAAATATGCGTCCGTAGCTCAGCTGGATAGAGCACCGGTTTGCGGTACCGGCGGTCAGGGATTCGAATTCCTTCGGGCGCACCACTTACAAACACCGTAATCATCAATTTTAGTTTTATTTTTAAAATCAAACTGTTAACAGTATAAAGTATAAATGCACACAACAGTTTTATATACAAAGAATAGGTTGTATTTATGTTGAAAGTTATAATTTTTGGAACTTCAAACTCAGTTATGAGAAATGGTTGGGTGGCTGGCTTAAGTTCAAATAGTAAAATTGAAGTAAAAAATATTTCGATAGGTAGATCACCTTCTTTAATGCATATAGCAAATATAATTAAATATAAAGAAGAACTTAAGCAGGTAGATTTAATATTACTTGAGCATTATGTAAATGATATTAACTTTTATATTGGCAATTTTGAAGATAACTACTATATAAAATTAATCGAAGATTTATTAGCATTTATTTCAACTTTAAATAAACCGATAATAAGTGTTATGTTGCCAATTTTCAATATTCAAAAAAAAATATCATATGCATCAGTTGATATCCTTAAAAAACTCTATAGCATATATAATATAATGTATATAGACTTCAATAATTTCAGTGAGTTTAAATTTGATTATCATAATGATGAAATCCATTTAAAACATTATATTGCTTTTTTTTTAGGAAGTGAGCTTTCAAAAATATTATATGAATATAAGTTTCCAAAATTTGATGCACAAAAACTACAATCTCAACCATATAAAATTTTCGAGTGCCATGATATCGTATCATCTTCTTCTAACTACACTGAAAATGATATAGTAAAAATTTCAAACTCTTTAACTAAATATGAGTACATACAACTTATACATGATATAGATATTTCCTCTTTTAAGGACTATGAACTCATTGCTATAGCCTATCATAATTGTGAAAATATAAATCATATTTTTCAAATTAGCACAGAAAAAGAATCTATATCATACAAAACAGTAGGGGTGCAATATTTTGTAGAAACACTTAATAAACCTATAAGAATTGATTCTTCCACTACCATTTCTGTGCCTAAGAATAATTTTGCTGATATCAAACCTTTAATGAATAGAAATGATCAAACAGACTTTACTAATAAGTTTTCTGGAGTTTATCTATCTTATTTACTGTTTAAATTAAAAAATAATCATATTTCTGTATCAACAAAACAAATGCAAATCAAAAATGATATAACGTTTTTAATGGAAGAGAGTGTAAAAAAAATCCCTATAATGTTTGACGAGTTAATAGTAAAAAATTCAAATGATAAAGTTGATATAATAAGAGAAGCAGCACTAGCTGTAGAAAAAATCAATCTGAAACTTGCTTATGATTTAATGATGATTGCCCATCAATTAAGACCTAATGGTCCTTTCATCAAAATCAAATTAGATGAGTATCGAATGCAATTAAGTTGATTAATGTTAGTTATTACTTACAAACACCGTAAAAATAAAACTTCCCTTAACTTTTAGTAATCACAACAATCGTTTCGTTACCTATCACGCTTTCTCAATAACTATCGTAACTGATTAATCTTTAACACAAACTCCACTTCTGCTTTGGATAATCGTAGCTCTTTGGCGATACCATCAACATCCATCCCTTGATTGTATCGGCTCACCACTTTTTCATCATCCAATCCACTGATTGAACTTGGGAGGGATAAATTTCGGATACGCTCTTCGAGGTAACGAAGACGATTTTCTGTTTTCTCTTTGTAGGCACTAAACGTCCCCTCAATGTGTCCCAAAGATTCCATAATCGGAATTGAAATTTCATTCATGTTATCCGATGCATGTGCATGATTTGAGTTGATAGCTACATTCTCTTGCAAGGATGCAATCAACTCCATCTCCGCACTCAAACGCTTATCCACTTTATAGAGCTCGCGATGAAGCTCTTCAACTGCATGAGCGATAGAGCGAAGTTTTGCAGTCGTTTCATTCTCCCTATTGATCGAATAATAAATCAACCCCAAGACCAGAGCAGCAATAGCTATAAGTATTATCTCTATCCCTATACTCATTCGAATCCCTTTAGATGTCGAATCATAGCCCGCTCACGCGCTGTCATATAAATACTCCATTCATTTTCATCTTTCACGTGCATACGGATAATTTTAGCTAACGTTGGGGAGATGGCTTCAAAAAATATCGGTGTTTCATGACGTGGCAGTACCGGTAATTCAACTCTGCCATAATAGTGTTTGGCTGGATCTAATAACGGTTCAGAAAGTTCAAAATATTCTAAACCTATTTTTTCAATCATACCGGTTTGTTGCAGTTTTATCCTCTCCGGTGTTTGATTTAAAATCAGTTTTTCCAAACGATCCATTTTACGATAAAGCTCAACGATAAGATGGAGCGTTACAGGATCGCTATCGCTGGTTTCCCCTTTTGCGCGCGCCGTACGAAGCCATTGCCCTATTGCATCATCGTCATGTTCACTGATTGTATTAAACTCTTTTTCAAACATATCTACATTACTCTCTAAGGAGCTAAATACAATATCAATCGATGCGTTCACAAGCCGTACATTATTATTCATACCAATACCTTATCTAAAATTACACATCCAAAAAAGACAAAACCCAAATAGCCGTTAACGGTAAAAAAAGCACGATCGATCTTTGTAAAATCGAGCCGAACCAAATAGTGCTCATATCCTAACATAAGTATCGATAAAAAAACACCACCCCATACGCTTAATCCCAAGTGTGCTTCATAAACAAACAATCCCCAAAATACAATTGTCAATAAATGGAATAGAAAAGAGATTTTTAGTGTAGCACCACTGCCGTATTTTGAGGGGATTGAGTGAAGTTTATTGGTTTTATCAAACTCCATATCTTGCAGGGAATAAAGCAGATCAAATCCTGCTACCCAAAACATAACCCCGATACTGAGCCAAAGTGACCATAGCGGAACAGAGGATAAAACAGCGATAGCCCCCGCCATCGGAGCCAATCCCAACGATATCCCCAAAACGATATGCGCCATTGAGCTAAACCGTTTAAAATAGGAGTAACTGAGCAAAACGATAAGAACCGGTACACTTAGATAAAATGCCATCTCATTCACCATATAGGTTACCCCGATAAATACCAATGCATTAACCAATGTAAAAATTGCGATAGAACTCCCCTCTAATCGCCCATCAACACTCGGTCGGTTGGCAGTACGGGGGTTGTGAACATCATAGGCACGGTCTACATAGCGATTAAACCCCATCGCCGTATTACGTGCACTGATTGCCGCTAATGCCCCTAAAATAAGTAATTTAAATCCAAACCATCCATTCGCCGCAACGATCATAGCGATAAAAATAAACGGGAGAGAAAAAACACTGTGTTGAAACATCACCAACTCATTAAAATCTCTCAACCGTTTCGCAATTCTTTTCACACGTACCCTTTATTTCGCTTAATAGCTTTTATTTTATCGTAAAATCACTTTGTCCTTATAAAAAAGCCTACTTATGAGCCTACTGCTGAAGTAAACCTAGTGTTAACATAGTCAATCGGAATTTTATTCCGATAGCGTTACCTCCTCTAGAGGTTCTCGTGCCCTATAGGGTATAATATAAATATGAAACAATTAGCGATTATCGGCTCAACTGCCTCAGGGAAAAGTGATTTAGCACTCTCACTTGCTCACAAACACAATGCCATTATCCTCTCCATCGATTCGCTCAGTATCTACCGTGAAATCGACATTGCATCGGCAAAACCTTCCAAAGAAGAGCTCGCAAGCGTCTATCATTTTGGAATCGATGTTTTAAAGCCCGATGTAAATGCCACCGTATTTACCTTTATCGACGAATACCACCGTGCAGTAAGTTATGCCCATGCCCACTCTAAAAATCTCATTATCGTCGGCGGGAGCAGTTTTTATCTCAAAAGTATGGTTGATGGACTCTCCTATGTCCCCCCTATTACGGATGAGACAAAAGAGAACGCATCAGTGATGCTTCATAATCTTTTCGACACCTATCAATTTCTTGCAGATATCGATCCGATCAGCATGGATAAAATTACCCCTACAGATGCGTACAGAATCGAAAAAATGCTCCATCTTTATCTCCAAACCTCTACTCCACCCTCTCTATGGTTTAAAGAGCATCCTCCGCAACCGATTATTCACGAGTGCCCTATCCTCAATATAGAGAGCGAACGTTCCTATTTACGTGAACGGATTGGATTGCGTACCCATAAAATGGTTTGTAACGACTTGATCGATGAAGTGGCTGAGCTGGAGCGTCTGTATGGGAGAATTCCCAATAGTATGAAAGCGATTGGCATCATCGAAACATTAGAGTTTTTGGATGGCAAAATTACGAAAAATCAACTAATCGAGGATATTTCAACTCACACGGCTCAACTCGCCAAGCGTCAACAGACCTTTAATGCCCATCAGTTTAAAGAGGTGATAAACGGATCAGTGAAAGAGTTATACGATAGGGCTACAATAACCCTAATGCATCCTTAGCCAATTTTCCCCATGCCGAGTTTTTATCGGCTTTTATACTAGCATTAAAAGAGGAGCGCGCTTCGGTATTATTACCGAGTTTCATAGAGAGTGACCCCATCAAATAGTATTGGCGTGAACGTTTTTCATCGGAGAGCTTCACTCCGTTTAACCCTTTTAAAATTTCTAACGCCTCTTTATTTTTATCCTGATTAATCAACGATTGTGCCAACGTAAATTCAACAAATGGGGATTGTGTCGCTGTTTTAGTCCGTTTTTGTAATGCTATCACTTTTTGTCCGTAAGTTTGAACCATCGCTTCATCTTTACGGCTTAGCCCCAAACTCATCATTTGGGTATAACGTTCTATATCTTTAAAATCGCTCCCAAATACATTTTCACACTCTTTTATATACTGTACCATGTTTACGCTATCACCACTGCGTTGCGCACTGTCAAAAAGGATTCGATAAGCATCATTAAGGGGAGGATTTTGCTGAACACTTAACAATGCACTCAAGTCCCTCCCCCCTGAAAGTGCTTTTTTATATTCTCCAAGGGCAAAATTCATCTTTATCGACCGATAAAGCCATTGTTGACGCGTTGCCATATCTTTGGACTTGATATTTTTACTCACTAATTGTTCTGCAAGGGGAAATTTGCTCATTTTTAAAGCGCACTCAAATGTTAATCCATCCCACTCTGTCGGTAGCTTTATCTGATACATTTTATGCATCGACATTGCCTCTTCGCATTTGCTATTTTGTAAATTTTTCTTAGTTATCTCTATTGCACTTTTACCGATTAATCCGTTAGCATCCGGATAAGCAGTGGTATCGAGTTTATACAACTCATTCTCCATTTTCAATATCTCATCATATTTGCCCTGTTTAAAAAGTAATTGAGCTTTTTTATAAAGAGCTTTATTCCCTATCGAATCGTTTCCGTAACGTTCTATCAATTCATCGTATTTTTTGATACCACTAGTGTTATTCCCATCTTCTTTCTCAAAAAATAACCCATCTTTTTGTCGTTGTACTTCAGTTAAATACTCCCCATAAGGAAAAAGCTTTAGATATTCATTAAAGGCATCAAGTGCTTGATTTTTCTTCCCCGCTTCTGCGTATAAAATTCCTAAATTTTTTAGTAGTTTGCCATGCTCCGGAGATTTATGGTTCACACCTTCAATCAAGCTTTGGGTAATTTTTGCGGCAATAAGGTAATCTTTTCGTCCATCTAAAATATCAATCATTTCTAGTGATTCAGGAGTCACCTTTGTAAAATAGTGGGGATTTACGCGTGCAATTTTATCAATATAGTCACGCGCTTTTTCGGGGGTTTTCCCCCCTATCTCCATCTGCGCTAATTCAAATGCACAAGCAGAGGCTAAATCAACATCTTTCGTTCGAGAAAGTGCTTCTCGATAATATTTTGCCGCCTTAGTGGGGCTACCAACAACTTCGAGATGTTTTGCTTTATAATACATCCCTTTTTGGGCAAATAGCTCACTGGGATGTTCACTAAAGAGTCGGTCATAAAAATAATCCGAATCACTATTTTGTCCCATTTGACTGTAGGCATCTCCTGTGTACGCTAACACCTCAGCCATGTTCGGATCACCCGAATACTGACGTAAAAACTGTTTTGATAGTGGTAACAATCCTTCGTAATTTCCCATCGCATAGTAAGCACGGATTTGGTATAAAATCAATTCATTAGAAAAGATGGTTTTAGGATAATGTTTTAAGATGTCTTGAGCAATGTAAAGTACTTTTGTATAATCACTCGCAGCATACGCTTTTTTAAGATCCATGTATCCGTTAACATCTTCAACATTTTTCATCTTAATTGGATTGCCTTTAAGATCAAGTCCTCCTACATAAGGATATGACTCTTTAGCAAGCTTCATCGGAAGGTTAATACCATTAGATGAACGTTTTTCATTGGGAAGCATCGGAATGGTTTTACTATAGCCGATAATATTCCAATGGTTAACACCTTTTGCATTTGCTGTATAAATCTGAGAATCGTATCGAAGATCAAATCCAACCGGAAAAAGTGCTATTTTAGTTTTAGGGGTAATTATCAATATTGAGGCTGTTTTGGCTAATGTAAAATGGGGATTATTAATATTGGGAAGAGTAGATGAATCGTTCAATGTACATTCAATTCGACTAATTTGATCAAAATCATTTTTTGTTGAAACACAGTTGAAAGGTTTTGTATCACGCAGGTGCAAAATACTGTACGGTTCAGAAGACTCTTTACCGCTTTGGATAGAGATATCTAATGCGAATAAAGGGAGCCAAATGAACAGCAATAAAAAGCGTATCATTTGACCTCCTACAGGTATATATTAATACCCGCTATTATACACAAATAATGTAAGAACTTTAAGAAGTGGATTAACGGCAACCAAAGCGAAGATAGTTACTACCGCAGCAATACCGATAATGGTTTTTAATGATAATGAGGCATTCATTAAATAGTATTTTTGGTACTGTGGAATCGGATCTTTCATAAACATAAAGACAATCAGTTTAAGATAGTAGTACGCTGCAATAGCAGAGTTCAATGCCATAATCAGTGCCAATACAGTATATCCTCCGGTTACCGCTGAACCGATCATATACATTTTACCCAAAAAAAGTCCAAACGGAGGGATACCCGCAAGGGAGAGCATAAATAATCCCATCATCACGGCCGCCATTGGCATTGTATGAACAAGTCCCGCAAATTTCTCGTACGGATGGTCTGAACTTTGACCCGGAAGGAGGTTTTTTTGACGGCTTATCCATAACATAGCAAATGCTCCGAGATTGGTAAAGCTAAAAAGTGCCCAATACAAAAAGAGTCCTGTATTAGATTGGGTTGTACCGATCAAAATAGCCGCCATAACAAAACCGGCATGAGAGATTGAACTGTACGCCAACATACGTTTAACATCACTTTGTACCAATGCCCAAATATTCGATGCCGTCATAGTGACAACAACACCTACGTATAAAATTACTTGAAGCCATACAACACCGCTATGAACCAAAAATTCAAACAGACGCATTGCCACAACAAAAGCTGCAAGTTTAGGGACGATAGACATGTATCCTGCCAATGGCGCAGATGAGCCTTCATAAACGTCCGGTGTCCATGTGTGAAACGGTACCATTGAGAGTTTAAATCCAAATGCAGCAATCATGAAAACTACTGCAGTAAGGACGAAACCGATATTAACGTATTCATCTTTGGCTAGCGTTACGGCTATTTTGTTGATTTCAACTGAACCGGTAATCGCATACAAAATCATCGAACCGAATGCGAAAAAACCTGCAGCTAATGCACCCATAGTGAAATATTTTACCGCAGCTTCAAACGATTTAGATCGGTTATGCAATGCAATCATTGTGTACAATGCCAATGAAGCTGTTTCTAATCCAACGAAAATCAAAATCAAATTATCGGTTGCCACCATAAACTGAAAACCGGCAATCATAAATAAGAAAAGGGCAAAATACTCTGGATAGTGGTATTCATGGAAACGTTTTGAGGTTAATGCTAAAGGGATAAAAAGCATTGAACCACCCACGATAATAATCTGTGAGATGATAGCAAGCCCATCAATCAGCATCATATCAAACATACCGAGTACTGTACCGCTTTTAAGAAAGATTTGTCCGAAATCAATCACAGCGCCCAAATCAAGTAACAAAAATAATAAACTCACCATAACATAAAAAGAACGGTGAAGCCCCTCTTTGAGTAAGTCAATACATAAAATAGCCAAAGCACCTACAATAGCGATAAGCATTGGTGCCATAGTCGAAATATTTAGCGACGCGAGGGAGATAGTAGCCGGCTCTAACATTAGTGCGCCTCCTGTACAGAATTCATGCTATCCGATTGTGTTAAATTCGGAATACGTTTTTGTGCTTCGGGTGTTTGTGCTTTATCATGCATCAATTGTACGATTGCTTCAACACTATTATTAATTGGCTCTAGTACCGGTTTTGGATAGACACCCAACCAAATAGCAATGATAACCAATGGAATAAGACCGTAAAGCTCAGTACGATTTATATCTTTAAGGTTTTTATTCTCTTCCTTAGTAACCGGTCCAAAAAATGCTTTTTTATAGGCAGAGAGCATATAAATTGCCCCTACGATAATCGCTGTTCCCGCCACAAGGGTATAAGAGTGTGATTGTTTATAAAAACCGAGCAAACTCAAAAACTCTCCGACAAAGTTAATTGTTAACGGCAATCCGACCGATGCCATCATCATAATTCCAAAAATAGTTGCGTAGCGTGGCATTACTGATGCCAAACCGCCAAACTCCGACATCAGTTTGGTATGACGTCGATCATAAATAACTCCAACAAGCAAGAAGAGTGCTCCCGATACTACCCCGTGAGCAATCATTAAAAAGACTGAACCGCTGATCCCCTCAACATTAAGGGCGAAAGTTCCGAGGATAATAACCCCCATGTGCGATACAGAACTGTAGGCAACAACTTGTTTGATATCCTCTTGGGCGTATGCTACCATTGCGGTATAGACGATCATAATAATCGCCAATATGGCAATCGGAAACATAAACGCTACCGATGCATCCGGAAATAACGGCAATGAGAAACGGACAAACGCATAAGTTCCCATTTTAAGCAAGATAGCCGCAAGAATCACTGACCCGATAGTAGGTGCTTGACCGTGTGCGTATGGCAACCATGTATGGAACGGGAACATCGGAACTTTGATTGCAAACCCTAAGAAAAAGGCTGCAAAAAGCCACATTTGAAAATTAGCCGGCAAAATTAGGCGATACCACTCTAAAAGAGAGAAACTCCATTGACCTGTCGCTTGAAAGTAAAAATAGGCCATAAACAACATACCGACCAACATGACGAGCGATCCGGTAAACGTATAGAGGAAAAATTTGATCGACGCATAAATACGAAGCGGTCCACCCCATGCACCAATGATATACAACATCGGAATAAGAGAGAGCTCCCAAAAAACGTAAAATACGATTGCATCAAGTGCAGCGAAAACACCGACCATCGTCATCTCTAAAAAGAGTAACGTAATAATCAAATCTTTAATACGACGAGTCTCTGTTAAAGAAGCAATACCAATCATCGTGAAAAACGTTGAAAGGATAATGATAAACAGTGATATACCATCTATCCCGACAAGATAATTAATACCAAACGCTGAAATCAATGGAGCGCTCTCCATAAACTGCATCCCCGATGTCATCGGGTCATACATCTTCCACAGCCATAACGAGAGGAAAAACTCGACAGCCGCTACGGTAATACCGTATGCACGCGCGCTATCTTTGTGAACCACAAATCCAAGCATTGCTGCCAATGCCGGAAAGAAAATCAAAATCGATAAAATATGTTCTTGCATCAAATTCTCCTTACATTGCCCGCATAGTTACTGCGTTATAACCCGCAGTAAATGCAACAGCAAGTACCAATAAAACCACTAATCCGATAACCATCCAGCGTAGCATACTAGAGAGATTCCCATTTTGCATGGTATGTGTGTTTTCACCTGTTTGGTAAATGAGATTTGCAATCCCATCAACCGTTGCATCCACGATTTTCAAATCAAATTGTTTCCATGCAATCTTAGAGAGACGAAGATACGGTTTTGAAAATACTTCATCATAAATTTTTGGGATGTAGTATTGGTTAAATAACAATTGATAGAAAAAACCGGACTCTACTTTTTTATCTACTTTTACCGCTTTTGCGTATTTTTTATACGCATAGGTGATTGCACCGATTACAAACAGTTGTGTCCCGATAGTCATAATCCAAAATGTCATATGATTATGGATATGATAGGTCATAGCCGGCAAAAGCTCACTCACCATCAAATAATACGGGGTTTTAAATACCATCCCCGCAATAACGGCTAAAACAGCTAACGGTGCCATTGCGAAGAGCATAAAGTTATACGCTTCATGCGGATGGATACCGTGTTCGAGATGTCGCTCATCACCGTGGAAAATCAACGCAACAAGACGGAATGAATAGAACGCAGTCAATCCGGCAGTGAGCAACAAGACTGTATAAAGCACATAGTGTTGTTCAACAAATGCTACCTCTAGAATCAAATCTTTAGAGAAGAACCCTGCCAAAGGATAGATACCCGCTAACGCAACCGATGCGAGGGTCATGAGAATCCATGTCCATTTCATCGGTTTTTTCAATCCACCCATTTTAAACGGATCGAGTTCATCGTGCATCGCATGCATTACGTTACCTGCACCAAGGAACAACAACGCTTTGAAAAACGCATGCGCCATAAGGTGGAACAGTGCTACCCAATACGCGCCCAGCCCTGCGGCTACAAACATATATCCGAGTTGAGAGAGGGTAGAGTAAGCGATAATACGTTTCATATCACGGTTGACCAATGCCATGGTTGCGGCAAACATTGCCACAAATGCACCAAGTGATGCGATAACCATTCCCACTTCCGGAATCAAACCGTAAATAGGGTTTGCACGGACAACAAGATAAACTCCGGCAGTAACCATCGTCGCTGCGTGGATAAGAGCCGAAACCGGAGTAGGCCCTTCCATCGCATCAGCAAGCCATGTGTGAAGAGGAAACTGTGCCGATTTACCCATCGCTCCAATAAAGAGGAAGATACCGATCCACGTTACGATATGGATAGGGAGATTAACAATATTAGCAAATACTACATCGTATTGTAATGAACCGAGATTCCAATAAATCATAAAGATACCGATCAACATCGCCAAGTCGGCAATGCGGTTCATAATAAACGCTTCGTTTGCTGCCCATGTTGCTGTTTCTTTGTGATACCAGAAACCAATTAATCCCCATGAACAGAGACCAACTCCTTCCCATCCAATAAAAAGACCTAAGAAGTTGTCACTCATGACAAGTACCATCATAGAGAATACGAACGCTGAAAGCCATGAGAAAAAGCGGTTAAACCCTTTATCATGATCCATATAACCGATAGAATAAACGTGAACAACCGTAGAGACGACGCTCACAACCATCATCATGGTCACACTCACTTGATCGACGACGAATCCAAACGGAATATACAAATCTCCCGTTGCAATCCATGTCATCATCTCAACATGAACCGTATGCCCTGACATTACATAACCTAATAAAATAGCACTGCTTACGAACGAAACAAAAAGCAATCCTGACGCAACTACTCCGGTAAGGAGAGTTTTAGGTGAAGCGCTAAAAAGTGCTGAAAACAGTGAACCCACCAACGGAGCAAACAGTGCAATGTATAAATAAATTTCCATCTCTTATCCTCTCATCGATGTCATTTGATCAAGATCAATCTTGCCGGTACGTTTAAACCAAACGATTAATAGACCCAAACCAACCGCAACTTCTGATGCCGCTATAGCAATAATAAAAAAGGCAAAAAGTTGCCCGGTATAATCGCCGCGATAATGGGAAATTGCTGCCAATGCGACATTAACCGCATTAAGTAAAATTTCGGTAGCGAAAAAAAGCATCAGTAAATTTTTACGACGCATAACCCCAATCAAACCGATTGCAAATAAAACGGTTGAGAGAACCAGATAATGGGTAAGTGTTACTTCCATCAGTGTGCCTCCTCTATTGCTATTTCTTCTGTTGATGATGCAACCATCATCTCAATCTCATCTTCCGCCATAAGGGTTAATGAAGTATCCATTTTTTTACCTGCTAATACGATACCGGCAACCATAGCTACCAAGAGCATCACAGCGGCTAACTCAAACGGAACAAGATATTTTGTAAACAAAACCATCCCTACCGCTTGTGGATTACTTAAAGCAGGAGTGATAGGATACGCCGCTTGAAGATTGCCCGTAACAATCGGTGCAAGGACGATAAAGACCACCAATACTGCTGCCAAAGCGCCAAGAACGATAACAAAACGTGGATTGGTTCTTTTTTCAACAACATTTCGGGTAGTATCAAAGAACATCATCCCAAATGCATACAGTGCCATAACTGCACCGGTATAGACGATGATTTGTATCGCACCCAAAAAATCAGCACCCAAAATAAAGAAGAAAGCCGAAATAAAAATCATACCCGCCGCCATAGAGGTGAGGGCATACAGTGCTTGCGACGTCATCACCGTGATAGTAAACATCACGATGGTAAGCGCTGCAAACAGATAAAAAGCGATTGTTTCAAACATTCTTTTTCTCCTTAATACGCTAAAGGCGTTGATTTAACGCCCTCATTCGGGTTAATAGCACCAAAGCCCGGATACTCTTCTTGCTGACCTGAGGTTAACCAATCAAGCGGTGTGAGCATATCGTCTTTAATAACAAAGTGGGCACGTTGTTCGGAACCGTTTTCATAACGTTGTCCATGTACAATCGCCAGTTCAGGGCACACTTCGGCACAGTATCCGCAGAAAATACAACGACCAAGATTGATACTGTATTCACTAACCTCTTTACGGCTGTTCTCATCGATACGTGTCTCCATACGGATACAATCGGAGATACAGATTTTTTCACACAATCCGCATCCGATACAACGCTCATACCCTGATTCCCATAAACGCAACAGTTTGTGAACTGCACGATAACGTGGGCCGATAGGGAGTTTCTCTTTTGGGTATTGGACAGTGTGAATATCAAATTTAATCATCTCACGCATTACGACCCAAAGACCGACAAACAATTCACCTTTGAGTGAACGTTTAACTACTTGCTTGAATTTATCCCATCCTGTGGTTGGATACTCTTCAATATCGACGTAATAGTAGACTGACGACTCAGTTATATTACGATCATTTAATGGTTCTATATGCATCCATCCCTCCTTAAAACATCATCACAAGACCGGTGATCACAACATTGACCACGGCTATCGGCATTAACACTTTCCAGCACAACCACATCAACTGATCCGGTCGAATATCCGGCCACGCGGCACGTGTCCAGAGGAAAAAGAAGAAGAAAAATGACACTTTCAAGAGCAATTGAACTGCACCTGCTATTGTCCCATCACCAAATCCACCCAAAAAGATGATGGAGATGACGAATGAGATAAAGAACATATTGGCGTATTCACCGATAAAGAAAAGTCCCCAACGCATACCCGCATACTCTGTACCGAAACCGTCAATAATCTCGTGATCGTTTGCCACCAAGTGAAACGGCGTACGCCCTGTTTCTGCAAATGCCGCAATCCAAAAGAGGATAAAGGCAACCGGTTGTGACCATATAATCCAATGACCGATACCACCCACTTGATAGTTGTTAATATCCACCAATGACAATGAACCCACCATCATCAGCGGTGCAAGCAATGAAAGACCGCTGATTACCTCATACGAGATAAAAATAGCAGCACTACGGGCAGCAGAGAGCAATGACCATTTGTTAGCCGATGCCATACCCCCAAGCAGTGGACCGTACAACCCAATAGCCATAATTCCCAAAACATACAAAATACCGATATTAACGTCAGCGACAATCGGGTGAACGGTATACCCAAACACAGTAAACTGCGGCCAAAACGGAATAGCCGCTGAAGCCATGAAAGCAGTTGCCGCTGTTATAACCGGAGCAATTTTAAAAATCGGTTTGACAACGTTTTGAGGGACGATATCCTCTTTGGTAAAGAGTTTAATACCATCGGCCGCTACTTGAAGCAATCCAAACGGCCCAACGTGCATTGGTCCAAGACGACGTTGCATAAACGCCAAAACCTTACGTTCAAAATAGGTACCCAATCCCGCTAATGCTGAGAAAACCAATAATATGACAACGATTTTAGCAATCGTTTCGATGATAAATGCGATATCCATCGTTTACACCTTTTCTATCGTGACATTATTAAAACGGTAACCGCTAAACAATGCTTGAGAATTAATTTTGGAATCAAATGTCGGGAGATAGGTTATATCTCCATTGATTTTTGAGTCGATCATCGCTTTTAGCACCATCTCACCCATTTGCGTTTTCACACGGACACTCTCCCCTTCATTCAAACCGTTTGCTTCCATAAACGAAGAAGATCCGTATAAACCACCCTCTTCGTTAAGTTGGTGAGCACGTGCGGTAAATGGAGTGAATTGCAATACCGGATTAGCAAGATAGACAATCGAACCGCTAAGAGAGAGATTTTCATCCAGTTTTTCAACCGATTCATCACCGTTACAACTAACAACCTTAGTTTCAAGGAGATAGCCGCGAACCTCTTCACCGCTATTGGTGTAATGGTTTGGTAAACAATCAAACGCCACGTTTTTAAATCCTGCTTCAACAGGAAGTTGTGCCGTATAATCAACTGTCAATTCGGTACAGACACCTAATGCACACGCAATATCTTTAAGAGTATATCCACCGTACGGTAATGCCGCATTGGTTGGATTTACCCGTTTATCGATACTCGTTAATGTCCCCTCTTGCTGATTAAGTGATGGCATATCCAAATCACCCTCCCCTAGCGCACTAAGGGTAAAAGAACGTGGTGTATTATAACCAATTGTTTTACTTCCCTCAGTTGAATCCAGTTCACAAATGAGGGCAACACCTAGTGTATTGGCAATATTAGGAATCATTGTAACACTAAAGCGTGTATATTTCTCGATCAATGCCACCAAACGGGCACAATTGGTCGCATGTGGATGGGTGTAGAGGTCTGGTCCCACCATCAACGCGAACTTCTCTTTTTTCGCTAAATATTTGGTCATAGTGTCGGCAAATCCTGCTGGGGCATTTACCAAATCAAAGAGGCGGTTTTCATCTACATCCACCTCTTTAGAGACTTTTTTCTTGATGGTTTTAGTGACCTCTTCACTCACCTCTTCTTCCACACCGCTCTCTTCATTCAACACTTTTTTCACAACTGTTTCAGTCACTTTTTCATCGACGCTCTCTTCGATTGTGATTGTTTTAGTAGAGTGGAATGTTGCGAGATACTCTGTTACGGATGTCGGCATTGTTGCTTTATCCCCGAAAAGATCGAGCATAAGATACAATGCCGCCTCTTCCATCATCGGTGCATGGTTAAGCTGTGTGAGATTTTTGGACATCCCCTCAATCACAGGATCGTTAATCGGGTGGAAGTAAAGCCCCGCACCTTTGTTCATCGACAACGCATTATTCATCGCAAAGCGAGCATTGGGGTTATCGGTTTTGAGAGCACTTCCGATGGAGACCACGAAATCGGCTTCATGAACCTGTTTCAAATCACCATTGTAGAGAGCTTTACCACTCACACCGCTGTAACTCATCAAGAATTTTTTCAATGCAAGAGCTTCGTTATTCACTAAACGGTAACCGAATTTCTCTTTAAGACGTTGAAGAATCATCGCCTCTTCGTTCGTGATGGTGGAGGTAAAAGCAATCGTATCGCTATTTTTAAATACTTCAATCGCACTAGTAAACGCTTCAGGATTTTTCACTACATCCCGATTCTCAAAATCGAACCCGTAACGTCCTGCACCACACAGTGATACATAGTTCCACTCATTTTTCACACGGTAGATTTTCGGATCAGAATTTTCGATAGAGGTGTGTTTAATATCGTAGCTGATTTGACATCCTGCACTACAGTGGGCACACGTTGCCGGAATTTGGGTATGTTCCCATGCATTTGAGGTGTATTGGTAGTCACTGCTCACCAATGCACCGACCGGACACACAGAGCTACACTCTCCGCAATTGGTACAATCGAGTGTATCACCGCCATTAGGAGCAATCAACGATTTGTTAAGTTTGTTCCACATCGCGTAGGCATCTTTAGGCATACTCTCTTTAAATGTTGCTTCAATCGCGTCACTTCCACGAGCCGAGGTAGAGAGTGCCCCATCCCCGATCATATCTTTACACACCGTAATACAACGCTCACACATGATACACAACGCCGGATCATAGTGGATTAAACCCCAGTTTTGGGCTGGTTTATGGGTATCTTTGATTGAATAGTTTTGAGAATCTACCCCTATTTCTAACGTATAGTTTTGCAGTTCACATTCACCTGATTGGTCGCATACTCCACACTCTAATGGGTGATTGACATCATAAACTTCCATAATGGCACGACGTTCAGCCAAAATATTTGGGGTTGTCGTGACGATTTCCATCCCTTGTTTTGCTTTTGCATTACACGCATAGACCTGCTTACCATCCGCTTCCACCAAACAGACCCTACATGCCAAGGTTGGTGAACAACGGGTCAGATAACAAATGGCAGGGATAAATATCCCATTGGCACGTGCCGCATTGAGGAGATATTCACCCTCTTGCGTCGTGACCAATTTGCCATCTATGGTGATCGTTATTTCGTTCATGATTTAACTCCCCATCTTTTTAAGTTTAATTTTTTCAAACCGATACCTTTTAGGCATTGCACCAAATGCCGTATCATAAGCAGGCACAAGAGCAATAGTCCCTTTTAACGTTTCATCCAACACAAAAGTTCGTACTTGGTCGCATCCCTCTATTTGAACACTCTCACCATCTTGAAGACGTGCAGCAGCGGCAAATTGTGATGATCCACGCAACGCCGTATCCTCTTCTAGTTGAGATGTTCGTGCCGTGTAGCTATTGAATTGATTAATAGGATTACAATAGTAGGCAACCGTTCCATTGAATTCCGGTAAATCCTCTATCTCTTCGAGTTCACCACTAATCGGAGATTCTACACTCTCCAACATGTACCCTCGGTTATCCTCACCTAACACTCCGTAAAAATTGCCCAGTGTATCAAATTCAGCACCGCTAAACCCTTTTGAACGTGGCAGTTGAGCCGTATAATCAATCGTATACTTCGACACAACACCTAATGCACAAGCGATATCATTGAGGCAATACCCCTCAAAAGCGACCGCTACATTGGTGGAGAGAAGCTGATAATTGAGACTTACAAACGTCCCCTCTTGGCTATTGAGTGCCGGAAGAGCCATATCTACATCCCCGATAGAACCGACAACAAAATCTCCCGAAGCGTTATATCCGATTACAGGGGAGATCGCTTCATCATTGTCCAAATCACAGATGAGTGAAACACCAACGGTATTGACGTTTTGCGGTACTACCACCAAAGAAAAGTCGCTATTCGCTTCTATAAGCGCACACAGTTTTGCGATATTAGAAGCACGGTTATGCGCCAATACGTCTGAACCAATAATGAGTGTTTTGCGTTTTAAACGTCGGAATGTTGTTGTGATACGGCTAAACTCTTCATCACCGACATTACTTTCAGCACACAAGTATCCATCATCCAAGCCGTCCAAATAGCTTTTGAGTTCATCACTCAAATCACCGCTTTCCAAAAGTGTTTTTGCGAGCATTGCCATAACACCCTCTTCTGAACCCGCTTCGTATCGGATGTTTTGGGTGATTATATTTTGCAGCAATGCATCTTCCATCGGATGCATATAGACTACTTTTGCTCCGTTATGGCGTGCGGCGGTGGTCATTGCGTAACGGATGGCAGGATTATCACTGCTGATTCGTCCCCCTAGTACAATAATTCCATCGCTTTGCTTAATCGCATCGAGAGTTCCGCTAAAAGCACTTTTTCCACTGATAGAGCTGTAAGCACTCATAAACGATTGATACGCACGTGCTTCTTCGTTGAACAATTTCACCCCAAGTTTCTCTTTGAGACGTTGCAGTATCATCGCCTCTTCGTTGGTAATGAGTGAACTAAAACGGATCGCTTTTGCCTCGCTAAACGCTTTAAGTGTCTGGTTGAATAGGGCTTCATCTTTAGAGGATTGAATGTCAAAATCAAACCCAAAACGTCCCGCCCCACACAACGTTGCGTATTCAAAGTTATTCGTAACACGGTAGATTTTTGAGCTCCCGCCATTGGCAATCGAATCGTGTTTGACTTCATACATCAACGAACATCCCGCTGAACAGTGGGCACACGTAGCAGGGATTTGACTCAATTCCCAAGCGTTGGCAGTATATTGGAAATTAGAACTTACCAACGCACCAACAGGACATACCGCGATACACTCTCCACAGAAAGTACAGTCGAGTTTGTCACTGTTTTTAGGGACAACAGCAGATTTATACCCCCCAAACTGTAAGGTAATCGCATCGTCTCCGATAACTTCATTACAAACGTGAACACATTTCTCACACAAAATACACAATGAAGGGTCATAATTAATCAATCCCCAATGCTCAATGTGGCGATGCTGGTCTTTGGCACTAAAATGTTGTGAAGATACCCCAAACTCTAATGTTTTATTTTGGAGATCACACGCTCCCGATTTATCGCACACTCCACACTCTAAGGGGTGATTGACATCGTAAAGACGCATGATATTAGTTCGCTCGTTTTTCAAACGTTCAGAATCGATGGTTACCTCTAACCCTTCGGTCGGAGGTGTTTGACAGCTGAGGATGAACCCCTCAGTGACATTGGTTTCAACAACACACAAACGGCACGATGCACACGGTGTTGTTTTTTCGATGTAACACATTGTCGGGATATAAAACCCTGCCTTACGCGCCGCTTGGAGAATTGTTTCACCTTTTTGGGCGGTTACGGGTTGGTTATTGATTGTAAAATGTATCATGCCCGCCTCCATTAGTGCGCTACCATCGCGATATAATAACAACGCATACAGCGTTCCGCTTCTGCGAGTGCCTCTTCTTGGGTAAAGCCGTATTTCACCTCACGGTTATTATCCCGTCGTTCACCCACGGTAAGAACTTCACTGTGTTGACGCGGCAATCCCGGAAGCCAACCAGCAATCTTCTCTTTTTTGTTATAGACTTTGAGTTTGCGCAAGTGATCTTCCATAATCTCATCGTTCGACAATGTGATTTCACCACTCTGGACATAACGACTCATCACTGACGCGGCACGCTTAGCTTGACCCACGGCATTAACGATGGTCATTGGACCATACTCACAATCCCCAGCCGCAAAAATCCCTTTACGAGAGGTCATGTAATCTTTACCGTTGGTTTTGATCGTCGCCCACGAAGTACGTTCAATCTCCCACTCTTCAGGAATCAGTTTCAAATCGGCACTTTGAGAAACGGCAGGGATGAGATAATCACACTCCATCTCAAAACTAGCCCCTTCGATTTTTTCCAACGTTGCACGTCCACCGTTAGGATCAGGTACGAGTTCAAATCGATCAATCAACAACGATTTGAGAACATTATTCTCATCACGCATCTCCGCAACCGCAGAGTGGAAAATAAATTCTACACCCTCTTCTACCGCTTCATGATACTCTTCATAGGTGGTGTTATTGATGATGGTTCGCTCATCACGACGATAGATCATTACCACTTTTTTGGCATTGGCACGGATTGAACAGCGAACTACGTCCATAGAGGTAAATCCACCCCCGACACACACAACTGTTTTACCGCTCAAATCGACATAATCTTTATCCAACATATGTCTTTTTTGATCCGCTTCGGGAACCATAATGCCGTATTTCACTTCGAGATTCACTTTATCGAGAAAATCGATTGCTCCCCAGTACCCTTGAATCTCAGAACGTTCGTTATCACAATAGACTTTTTTCGAAATACGGGTACCCGTGGCGACCAATACCGCATCATAATCTGATTCATATTGACGCATCATATCGGCGGTCACTTTCGTATTCGTGATAAAGTTCACCCCCAAAGAGCGTACCGCTTCGATGTCTTGATTATATTTGTCAATCGGCATACGGTATTCCGGTACACCAACCGCAACTTCACCGCCAAGAACCGGAAGTTCTTCGAAGACATCCACATCGATTCCATCGAGTGCGAGATAATACGCCCCCGTTAGTCCCGCAGGACCGGCACCAATAACCGCCACTTTTTTACCAATCTTCGGTTTTTGCTCACTTGGGTGAAAAAACCCAAAACCGTGATCAGTCTCGTAATCGGCACCCAAACGTTTAAGTTCCATAATTGAAATCGGCTCATCGAGATTGGTACGTCGACACTCAGTCTCACATGGATGGGGACAAACACGTCCACACGTATGAGCAAGCGGCATTGTTTGACGCGTCGCCATCAACGAATCATCAAAACGCAAATCGCGAACACCCTCGATATAGGCAGGAATATCGACGTGTGCAGGACAAGCATCCATACACGGTGCGGTAATTTTCGCAATGTAGCTAGTATCTTCCAAATGGTAATGTTTGGACGGTGTTTGGTTCTCGATACACGCCATGAACTCAGACTCAAAGTGGGTCATAAGATCTAGCAATGGATTAGGAACCGTTTTGCCGATTTCGCACTTAGAAGTCTCTTGCATCGTCCGAGAAACCTCTTTGAGGTGTTCCATATCAGAAAGCGCACCCTCACCGCGAGCGATTTTATCGAGCAAATCGTACAATATACGTCCGCCCCATCGCCCAGGTGCACAACGACCGCATGCTTCGGAATAGACCTGATACTGTGCAGCATATTCAGTGGCTAAACGGACAACATCAACATCGGGGTTAAACAACGCAACACCGTCCCAACCGATAAACGCTTTGGAATGGGCATGCTCGTTATACTGCTCCGGAAGATTGTAGGCTGATTTTTCCCACTCTTCTTCGGGCTTACCGATATTGTTGATCTGCTCTCCGCGCCATGTGGAGAAATAGACTTTACTCACATTTAGTCCTTAAGCTTGACCACGATGGTCCAATCGACTTCATTGAATTTCAATGAGTTTACAAGTTCAAATCCGTTCTCTTTGACCACATCGGCTGAACGCTGAATAGGGGAAAAATCACCGATCTCAAACAAGAAAATTAAAACCTCTTTTGGCTCTTTCTCTTCTTTTAAAATCTCAACCATGCGGTTTTCAAAAGCACCTTTTAGGTGACGAAGGTCGTAACGTTTCATAAAGTGCTCCTCTTAGCGGTCAACTTCACCGAAGACGATGTTGGTCGTCCCGATGATCGATACTACGTCTGGGATATAGTGTCCCGGTAATAAGTCTGTCAAAATTCCGGTGTGCCAAAATGACGGTGCACGAAGTTTTAGACGATACGGATAAGCTCCACCTTGGCTATTGATGTAATACCCAAGCTCCCCTTTAGGTGATTCGGTTGGGATATACACCTCTCCTACCGGAGGACGCATTCCCTGAGTCACAAGGACGAAATGTTGCATCAATGAGTAGTTTTGGGTCATGATGTCGAGTTTCGGTGCAGAGATATATTGCGGTGCGTGTGCCATCAATGCCGGTTCAGTCCCCGCATACATGTCGATTACTTGGTACAAGATTTTTGCCGACTCACGCATCTCTGCCATGTAAAGTTTATAACGTGCGTAGTTGTCCCCTTTATCCGAAACCGGAACATTGAACTCAACTTCATCATAAAGCTCATACGGCTCCTCTTTACGGATATCCCACTCAACACCCGAAGCACGGAGCATTACCCCTGAACATCCCCAACTAAGCGCCATCTCTTTAGAGATTACACCCACATTCTCCATACGCATTTTCCAGATACGGTTTGTATCGAGCAAGTCTTCGTAGTCTTTGATGTTTTCCGGTAATTTATCCAAAAATTTACGGAGATCACCCAAGAAGTTATCCGGTAGATCAAGCGGAACACCACCGATACGCACTGCTGAATGGGTTAAACGGGCACCACAGTAATCTTCGATCAAATCCATCAAATATTCGCGCTCACGGAAAGCAAACAAGAAAACGGTCATAGCACCGATATCCAAAGCGGTTGTCGCCAACCAAAAGAGGTGTGACATCAAACGGTTCGTTTCCAACAGCAACATACGGATTACTTTCGCACGACGTGGTACTTCCAAGCCGATTAAACGCTCAACTGCCAATGCAAACCCGTAGTTATTTGAGCTTGAAGCGATATAGTCCATACGATCCGTTGTCGGCATGAACTCATTATAGATCATGTTTTCCGCCATCTTCTCCATACCACGGTGAAGATATCCTATATCGGGATGCGCTTTGGTGATTTGTTCTTGTTGCATGTGCAACATAAGGCGTAATTGTCCGTGTGCCGATGGGTGTTGAGGCCCAAAGTTGAGGATCATTTCATTGTCAGCACGATCAAACGTGATGTTTTCAAAAAAGGGTCTAAGACGATTGGATTGTTGCATTCATAGCTCCTTAACGGTCACGATCAGAGATCACAACCGATTTCTCTGCATCAAATTTTTCGATCAAGAATACACCTTCAGCTTCTTGATAAACAAGCGGGGTATCCGGTTCACCATTCGTGATATCTGTTCCACGAGGCACTTCGTGACCCAAACGGGCAAAACGTTCCGTATCATAACGATCGATTCGGGCTGGATCGCGGTTTTCAGGTCCGATAATCTCACGCGCCTCTTTACCGAAGATTTTGTCCACTTCATACCATGCGGCAAACTCATCCCCTTGGAGTGGGTAGGTTTTACGCAATGGGAACCCTTCCCAATCATCCGGCATCAAAATACGTTTCATAAACGGATGGTTGTTGACCACAACACCGAACATATCGTACATCTCACGCTCAGACCAATCAGCGGAGCGGAACAATGATGAGAGGCTTTGGATCGACTCTTTCTCATCGATTTTGCATTTCACCCGAACACGTTTGCGTTTGGACATACTGAGCATTTGGTAGAAAATTTCAAATTTCCCCTCTGCCGCTAACCAATCGATGGCTGAGAGCTCAGAGAGCTGATTATACTCAAGCTCATTTTTCATCAACTCGATAACGCCGAAATTATCAGCAGCCTTAATAATGACTACCATTTGGTCTACTTGGATATACGCATCCAATACGTCAAATTTTGCTTTAATCGCTTCGAGGTCGTGCGTAAACACATCATCACTGCTCACATCGTGTTTCGCCACTTGCGGAGCAACCCAAAAACGGTCAGTATAATACGGTTTTGCTTGGACGTTGTCTTTTGGAGTATACGCTCTCATTACATCAACCTTTTTGGCTTTTGAGCACGAGACGCACTCTCACGACGAATTTTTTGTTGGAGCATCATCACCCCATATTGCAACGTCTCAGGACGTGGGGCACACCCTGGAAGATACAAATCGACAGGGATAACACGATCTACCCCTTGAACCGTTGCGTAAGTGTTAAACATCCCGCCGGTATTCGCACATGAGCCCATAGAGATGACCCATTTCGGCTCTGCCATTTGGTCGTACAAACGGCGAATAAACTCAGCATGTTTTTTGGTCAACGTCCCTGCAACGACCATAAGCTCTGCTTGACGCGGAGAAGCACGGAAAATCGTACCGAAACGGTCAAAGTCATAGCGTGATGCACCCGAAGCCATCATCTCGATACCACAACACGCCAAGCCGTATGTCAACGCCCAAAGTGAATTAGATCGACCCCAGTTAACCACTTTATCAATCGTGGTTAATGCGACAGGTAGACCGCCGTCTTTTAAATAATTTACTTGATGTTGTGCCATTCGAGGGCTCCTTTCTTCCACGCATAAACAAATCCGATAGCCAGTAGCAAGATGAACATCATCATCTCAACAAAACCAAACCAACCAAGCAATTTAAAATCAATCGCCCACGGAAACATAAAAACGATCTCGACATCGAAAAGCAAAAATAGCAATGCAAACAGATAAAACTGTGTCGAAATACGGTTAGGTTGTTTACTCACCTCAGGTCCGCATTCGTACGGAGAGAGTTTTATTTTTTCCGTATCTTTAGCCGCGAGCGCGCGACTGGCTAAACGTGCAATCACCGTGGTTGCATAGAATGCCCCGAAGGTGAGAACAAACAGTACAAATACCCCAAAATAAGGATTTGCTACGTTGTAGTGCTCCATGAATCCGACCTTTTGTGTTGATGGTATCTCCGCAGTTTTACGTGCGGGAAATTAACAATTATTGCACTATAGCCAAGTTTTAGTTAAACATCCCCTTATGCAAAAGAACTTATATCCCTTCTGTTACCTTTCTAAACACTGATGTTTAATTCATAAGTTATCATGTTAAATTATGTCTGGCAACTGTGATTAAAAGCTCATTTAAGCCGTGAATAGGAAAGTTAAGGGGAAGTTATTATTCTCTTTTCGAATAGTTTATGCATTAGGAGATTGTTGAGATTAACAAAAACGTTACTAAAGGGAACAAAAATATTTTGATTTCTTCGATACTTTTAAGAAACTCATTTTTTTGATCTCATTCTCGGCATCCCATGCACCGACACAGAACCTAACTTTGGAAATAAAAGAAGTTGATTGAGTAAAAAGATTACTGCATATATACTTGAGAAAACTCTTTTGCTTTACTTTCATCGGTATAGAATCTTACATCACCCATCATTATATCGCCAGATCTAATAAAAGAAGTTATAAAATAATCTTCTGTTTTTTCGCGTAGCATATATCTATCCGCAAATATTATGTAACCGAAAACAATAGTAGGTCCCTCTATGCTAAATTGATAACTTCCTGCATCAGAATAGCTATTGTCACTATTATCAAAACGATGAACAGATGTTGCATCTGCATTAAATACCCATTTTGAAAAATAACCTAGCTTTCGTCCATATTCTGCTGATACACTATATAAAGTTTTACCAGCAATCATAGATTTAAATCGTTGTGCTTTTGTTTCATTAAGATGAGATTGTGTTTCTTGTAAAGATTTCGCTTTTCCAGTGTATCCAGGAATATTTTTTACTGCTTCGTGCAATGCTATTACATCTGATTCATTCGTAGGAAGACTAATACCAGTAGATTTTATTACATCGATAACATCTGATGTAATGATGATACCATTTGTAGCATTTCCATCTGTATCCAGTGTCTGAAGCATTTGTGCTACAGATACATTATCTTCAAAAATATCACCTTTATCGATGAGATCTTTTGCACTAATCGATCGTAATACAATCTCTCCTATTTTAAACGTACAATCTTTCCCTTTTTCAAATTGAAAACTTCCGTCTATACCTGTCGTACCATTTTGCTCACCACAAACATAATTAATACCACCTACTGCTGAATCAATATAATATCCTACCCCAATTGTAGAATTTTGACTCATGGTAGTGCCCGCATCTGAACTGCCCCCGCAACCTGTAAACAATAATCCTACCCCAATTAATAAACAAAAAGATTTAAATTTTTGACTCATATTCATTCCTTTATTTTGCTATTTTTTAGAATATCAAATATAATATAATAATCATATTAAAGTTGAATTATATTATTTATAGAATCATTTTTTATTCTAATACTATTACAATCTTTAGAGTAACATATTTTATAATGCTAGAGAATCTCATTTTCGATACACTCCTTCAATCAATATTAACTCGTATAACTCATTTTAAACTCAATGCTAAAACTATTTATCATTGTGACTACAAAAAACTCACTGGCACTGCCAAGCAATCCTCTCCAAACGATAAAACGTTTTCACCCATATAAAACACAATCCCCATTACGTGATTTTGACTATTTTTTTGAAAATCTCGGATGTGTTTAAAATCTTCTTTTCCAACACTCATAGATGCTTTGACTTCAATAGCGATAATCTGATTGTCACGTTTTAGGATAAAGTCAATCTCTTTTTTGTCGTTGGTTCGATAGTGATAGATATCGGTTGAGATTTCAGTGAAACTCAAATGTTTCATTAGCTCATTACATACTAATGTTTCAACCAATGCACCTTTATACATCGATTCCTCAAAACTCTGTTGGGTAGTTATTTTCAAAAAATAACTCATCACCCCTGTATCGTTTAGATACAGTTTGGGAGATTTTACGAATTGTTTTCCAATATTCTCAAAATACGGTCTGAGCATTTTTACTTGGAATGTCTGTTCTAAAATGGACAAATAGTTTTCAATCGTCTCAATACGAACTCCAACCTCTTTGGCTAAATCAGATTTCACCAACATCTGAGTACTTCGTGGAGCAATAATGTTCAAAAAGCGAAAATAGCTGTCGATATCGCGTAATTCGGCTAAGTCTCTCGCATCTCTCTCAACGTAGGTGCTAATGTAGGAGGAAAACCATAATCGACGCTCCATCGGCGTAATAAGCTTGAGAGCTTCGGGATAGCCACCCCGTATGATTTGCTCAACTATGTCAGCGTAAGCAATATATTTGCTCTCAAAGGAATGCTCAAACAATGCATCAATGATATTGGTTTTAGGCTCATGGGATTTTTCTTTGAGACTCAAAGGATAAAGCTCGAGTTCTATGATCCGCCCTGCCAACGTATCTTTAGCTTGTTTCATGTCCAATATATTGGCACTTCCGGTGAGGAGGAAATCGCCGTTGCGGCGGTTAGCATCCACATAGAGTTTCAATGCTTCGAGAAGCTCTGGTGCTTTTTGTATTTCATCAATACATGCCGGCTTAGGTAATCGTTGAATAAATCCAATAGGGTCTTCTTTCACGCTAATACGAACACTAATATCATCTAAAACAACATAATGGAGATTAAGATGCGTCGATAAGGTGGACTTGCCCACTTGACGAGCACCTTTTAAAAGGACAATAGGAGAAATTGAAAGTGCTGTTTTTACCAATGTATCAATGCTACGTGCTAACATGATTCAATCCTTTAAATAATACTAGTATAATAGCATATATTATACTAGTATTACAAAGATTGTTATCTTAGCACGACTGATTTATTCTTGAGAGAGATTTTATCGGTTCAAAAACCCAACCGATTTTTCGTTATCGAAGCTTCCCGCTTTCTCTTTTCGTATCTCATCTTCAAAATCGCTCAACATAAAAATCGCGTTATCGCGTGCGGCTACGTTGTAAGCGGTATTTTTTACAATCAGATTAATTTGCCCCCCCGTTAGTGGGTGCGATGTCAATTTGTTCACATCAAATCCCTCTTCAAACGGAGCATTTTTCGGAAGCATCATCTCCCACAGTTTTAAGCGTTGCGATTGATCGGGCTTTTTAAACTCGATTTTGTAGTTAAAACGACGAGAAAATGCTTGGTCAATGTTTTCGAGGAGGTTGGTGGTTGCAATCAAAATCCCTTGGAACTTCTCGATTTGCTCTAAAAAGATATTTTGCATCTGATTGTGCATTTGATCGGCAGATGAGCCTACTCCTGCGGAACGTGATGCTAAAAACTGGTCGGCTTCGTTGAGGAGCAAAATCGGCTCAGTTTTGGTCTGTGCCGTCAAATCGGCATAGGTATCGAAGATTTTACGGACATTTTTTTCCGATTCTCCCACATACATCGAGAGGATTTTGGAACAATCAAAACTAAGCACTTGACGCTTGAGTGAACGTGAGAGTGAGTGGGCGGTTAATGTTTTCCCAGTACCCGGAGGGCCGTAAAAAATAATACGGGCATCAATCCCCGCTTTTTTATCTTTTACCCCCCACGCATGGAGACGGGCAATCACTTCGCGATCCAACTGACGCATCAGGTTTTGGAGGGTTTTTTCGGTTGATGGATTCAGTACCACGTTCTCCAAAGAGGTGATCGGTTCGATGAGTTCAAAAATCTCCTGCTCTTTAATGAGCATATCGAGTTTAAGTTTGCTCGCTTTTTTCTTTTTTTGGGGATGCATAATCGACTGAAGTACCTCATCGACAATGTAAAATGCCCGTGAAATCCCCCCAAATGGGTTGAGCATCTCTTCATAATCGATCACGTCATCGTTAATAAGTCGCGCCCCATCTTCGAGCAACGCACGGTTTTTGATCCGCTCATAATCATCAAAACTAATCAAATCGATGAGGGTATTCATCTCTCTTAAATTCCCCTCGGTCGCACTGTACTCCTCTTTTAGCAGTGCTAAAAAAATCACTTGCTCTTTGGGCTCAAGCTTTTTTTGTTTAAAAAAACGATCCAATACCACATCTTGAGAGGTTTGTGCAATCCGCTCACCGATCCGTTTTTCGAGTAAGTCCAGTTTGCTCTGAATACGGTTCACTCCAAGTGAATGGTCGTTTCCGCTATGACGGACAATCGACATTTTTTGGTACAACTCGATACGAAAAAATTGATCTTGGAGATACTCCAAATGATCGGCATAAGGTTTAATCTCAGGGAGTGTCATCTCTAATGACCCCTCTTCGAGAAGTTTCATAAATATCGACGTCAATGCCACGGGAGTATTAAAAAGCTCCAACTGAGACAACTCACTAATTTTAATCGGAGTAAAGGAGTGGTGGGTAATCCATCCCAATTCCAAAAGGGTTTTGACTTCGTTAAAATGGGCAAGGTAATCGTAGCTTTCTGCTCCGTAAATCTCTTGCAATAGCTCAAAAACGGCTACGTCCTCTTGGGACTGCAAAAATTTTCGGGTGAGAAGCTGTAAAATTTTTGCCTCATCTATCGTACATTTGAGTTGGGCAAAAATGTGGGTTTTCTCGATATGTTTGTTCTCTAAAAAATCAATCAGATATTTCAATAGTTTCCTTGTTGTTTTAACACTCGTTTGAGTACTTTTCCGGTGGCAGTTTTCGGGAGAGATTCTACCACAGTTATCGTTTTAGGGATTTTAAAGGCGGCGAGATGCTCTTTGAGTTGAGCTTTGATTTGAGCGGGAGTTGTCTGTTCAAACCCCTCTTCGAGTTCGATAAACGCAATCGGAACCTCTCCGCTGTGCGGATCGTTCATACCGATTACCGCCGCAAGCTTAACACTGGGTAACAGCATCATCTGCTCTTCAATCTGGCGTGGATAGATATTGATCCCTTTCGAGATAATCAAATCTTTAATACGATCGACGATATAAACGTATCCCTCTTCGTCCACTTTGGCGATATCACCGGTACGAAGCCAGCCGTTTTGGATCGTTTCGGCACTCTCGGATGGATTGTTCAAATACCCCTGCATAACACAGTCCCCTTTGACAATCAACTCACCCGCTTCACCAATAGGGAGCTCAACCATCTCCTCATTGACAATTTTTACCTCATACCCATAGAGCGGTAATCCGACTGAGAGGGTTTTTTGTTTCTCTATCGGATTAATAATCACCGCAGGAGAACATTCACTCAATCCATACCCCTCTAACATCGTAGCACGCTTAAACGTTGCACGAAATCGGTTAAGGGTGTCTTGGTTTAGCGCCGATCCCCCGGAAACAAAAACACGAATACGGTTAAACCACAAAAAATACCACGGTAATTTCGCGCGGATAAGGGCATTGTAAATATCAGGTACACCCATAAATATCGTTACTTGTTTGAGTAATGTTTGCTTAATAATATTACTAAACGGCAGAATAGAAGGGATGATCACAAAAGAGGCCTGCACGAAAAACGGGAGTATCACCATAATCGAAAACGTAAACGAATGAAACATAGGGAGATAGACGATGAAACGATCCCGTGAACTCAAATCAAAACGCTCACGTGCAGCGACAAGGTTTGAAAAAAGGTTTCGATTACTAATCATCGCACCCTTTGGATGTCCCGTCGTACCGGAGGTATAAAAGATGACGGCGGTGTCATCGAGTTTTGCTGAACTTGGGGTATGGGTGTGTAAATGGGTAGAGAGAATCTCATCCAATACCAAATGGCATCGATCCTCTTTTGGGGCTTTATCAATCCAGATAGTATGTTCTAATGATGCGACGGCTGTGCACAGTGACTCAACCTCTTTGGCAAATTTAGAAGCAGTAATCAGTAGTTTCGCACCGCAATCGTCTAAAATATAGGAATATTCCTCATTTTTAAGCATCGTGTTAATCGGTACGGTTACCGCACCGAGCTTACTGATAGCAAAGACACTTTGGACAAACTCTACACTGTTGGGGCAGATAAGAGCAACCCTATCACCCCCTCCGATCCCTATCAGTTCTAATGCACGGGCAAGTTGATCAACACTCTCTAAAAATTGTGTATAGGTAAAGCTCTTATCCTCGATAAAGATAACCTTTTTGGAAGATTTCTCTTCCGAAACGGAGAAGAGCATTTCATAAAAGTTAGAATACGGATACGAGATCAAAAGCGGTACTCGATTCCGGCGGTAACCAAATAGGCTTTTGCGTTAGAAAACTCTCCATTGACGGGATTACTACCACTACTCTGGTGTACTTCACGTGATTCTTTCATATCAACTAATCCGGCTAAACCGATATTCCATGAAGGGGTGATTTGATAACGAGCACCAAGAGAAAAAATCCATGCATTAGAATCGGGAAGTTCATACCCTAATGTTGCTTCCGGTGTTGGACTTTCATCATACGCAATCCCTGCCATTGCCGTTAGTTTATCAATTTTTTGAGTCAAGCCAAGACGGTAAGTATTAGTGTTTTCATAATTTTTTGGTATAGGAGTCCCAAAAGCAACTGTCGCGGCATTTGGTGTTCCACTGTAGTCAAAATCCAAATTTTTATACGCTGACCAATAGGTTCGCTCATATACCGCTTCTACGGTAGTCTCCGTTTCAAACGTATAAGCTGTCGCAAGGTTGAGAGCAGCAGGCAGTGGAATAGAAACACTGGCTGGACCGCTGTAAGCAGCATGTGTTGGATAAGCAGATGGAAGATAATTAAGCGTTGCACTTCCCTCAACATCCAAAGAAATTTTTGAACGATAGGTTGCCGCAAGTGAAAGATTATTAAGAGGTCGATAATTAAGCGCCAAGTTATAACCATAATCGATTGCATCTCCGGTCAAATCGCGAGACACCTGTGTAGCTCCGGTATTACTTTTTACAACACCGTCTGTCCGAACGATTCGAAAGCCAACCCCTAAACTCATCGTATTACTCAACGGCACTGCCATAGTAGGGTTAACCTCTATCGTTTGAAGGGTAAACTCTTCCGCACTCGATTTCGCCGGTTGAGAATCCCACCGTTTTGACAATCCCGCCGGAGCAACAATACTCAACCCTACACGAGCACCGTTATCCCCCAATTTTTTAGAGGTAAAATGGAGTGTTGGAACCAAAAATGATTCACTTTTTGAATCAATATTATATGCACCACTGGTTGATGCATAGTGAATTTTAGAGAGTCCTATATAGGTTGCATCGACTTCGAGCAACCCCGCATCATCATTATAGACCATTGCAGCAGGATTATAATATGCCGCATCCGCGCCGTGTGCATTTGCCACATACGCTGCACCAAGTGCCGTTGCATTGAGTGAACTCTCTGGGATTTTATACCCCCCTGCCAATAGTGTTGCGGCAGTCAATACCGATAAAGTGATGATACGCATTATTTCTCCTGTAGTGAATATAAAAGTGCTATCTCTTGAGCCCAAATCGTCTCATCAATGGTTTCAAGGACGAGTGGAATATCATCCATCCGTGAATCATTCATGATAAATCCAAACGCTTCCAAACCTATTTTCCCTTTACCCAGTGAATCATGGCGATCCACATGGCTTCCTAGGTCTGGTTTAGAATCGTTAATGTGCATCCCTTTGAGATAGTTGAACCCTACAATTGTATCAAACTCTTTCCATGTTGCATCATACGCCTCTCGAGTTCGAATATCATAACCTGCTGTAAACATATGGCACGTATCGATACAAACACCTACTCTTGATTTGTCCTCTATACGCTCTATTATGGCATTTAGATGTTCAAAACGCCATCCTAAATTTGACCCTTGACCCGCCGTATTTTCGATTACGAGTGTGACACCATTCGTAACACTTAACGCTTCATTCATACTGAATGCGATACGATCAATACACTCTTCTTCACTGATTTGTTTCAAATGACTCCCCGGATGGAAGTTCAACCGATCCAATCCCAGCTGAGAACAACGATTCACCTCATCAATAAATGCTTCGAGCGATTTTTGCCGTTTATCCTCTTCGGGATGACCGAGATTGATGAGATACGAATCGTGAGGAAGAATGTGTTTTGGCAAGATTCCGCTTTTGGCAAGATTGGCTTGAAACAGTGCTATCGTCTCATTATCGAGAGGCTTCGCCGCCCACTGTTTTTGGTTTTTGGTAAAAAGGGCAAACGCTTTTGCCCCGATTTTCATTGCATTAAGAGGGGCGTTAAAAACACCGCCCGAAGCGGAAACGTGAGCACCGACAAATTTAGACATTAATATTCCTGATTATTTAATATCGCTATTTTAGCGCAATTTTCGAATTCGCATCATAGCCTCTTCGAGTATATCAAGCGGTTTAGAGTAGCAAAAGCGCACCATATTTTTCCCTGCATCATCGTGATAAAATGCCCGTCCCGGTACCGAAGCAACCCCTGTTTTTTCTAAAATTTCCATCGCTTTTTCAAAATCATCATTACCACGCACACTGCTCACGTCGCACATGACGTAATAGGCACCCGAAGGGACGCTTGGAATCAGCCCCGCATCACGTAACGCGTTACAAAAGAGGTCACGTTTATGCTCATGGATGATAGAGAGTTTCGTGTAATAACCATCGCCTATACTCTCTAATCCAACCGCTGCACCGATCTGTAACGGTGCGGGGGCACAGACATAGATGAGATCGTTGAGTTGTGCCATCGCTTCGATAACGCTCACGGGTGCTATCGCGTATCCCAATCGCCATCCTGTGATGCTGAACACTTTCGAAAAGCCTGATAGCACGACACATCGCTCTCTCAAACTTTTCACACTAAGTGCGGTGATATGGAGTGCATCGCCGTATACAAAGTGCTCATACATCTCATCGGCAAAGACTATCAAATCGTGTTTTTCGGCAAATTGCCCTATCTCTTCGAGTTCGTCGCGGGTGTAGACTTTACCGCTTGGGTTGGCGGGGTTACAGATAACCATGGCTCTCGTTTTTGGGCTCACCACTGCTTCGAGGGCTTCCATATCGAGTTTCCATTCAGGTGCTTCGAGACGGACAAAGGTAGAGACAACTCCCAATGATGTCAACGTGGAGCGGTGATAACCATAGTAAGGTTCGAACAATATCACCTCATCGAGTGGGTTGAGCAATGCCATACACGCCGTATAAAACGCTCCCGTCGCCCCATCAGAGACCAATACCTGCTCAGGCTGAATCTCAACCTCGTAAAACCGTTTCATTTTAGCGGTTATTGCATTGCGTAATCGTGGTAACCCTTCAGTCGGGGTATAGATATTCACCCCATCATTCATCGCCGCATACGCCCCCTCAATCACTTCACGAGGCACTTCGAGATCGCACACCCCTTGCGCCATATTGATTCCATCTAGGGCATTACACGCTCGTGTCATCGAGCGGATATGGGATTGTTCTACATGAGAACTTCGTTCACTCAGTCGCATTGTTCTCCTTTACATCTTCGATTCGTATCATTAGATTGTTCAATCGGTCTTTAAAATAGATCTCTCCCGCTGTCCGTTTATAGACAATATCCATCGCATCGTTACGTATGTATTGATAGATATTGCCACCACAACTCTCGCGCTTTCCCTCTCCTTTGAATATGTCCATATTTTGGAGGATTCGACGCATCGTATCACTCGGATAAGCAGGATTCAGATACTCTTTGACAAACTTCTCTTCGCTCATACACCCTGCACTAACACACACATCACTATCCAATGTAATCTTTTCGATAGAGACCCCGGCTGTGAATAACTCCACCTGCACGGCATCGTTGTCGTAGCGGAGATATCCCATGTCGGAATATTTGATTTTGGGTGTTTTTAGTGTTATTAGCTTGGGTTGACTGATAGTGAAATGGTGTGAGGAACACCCACTTATCAGAACCACCAATAGACTAACCCATAGGATAGAGAATTTTTGCATGTACTTCATCCAATTTTTGTAACACCTCTTGCGATAGGCTCACTTCCATCGCTGCCAACGAGGGTTCGAGTTGCTCAACCGACGTTGCTCCGATAATCGTTGAAGCGACAAAATCGAACTGTTTGCTCCACGCTATCGCCATTGTTACAGGATGAAATCCGGCTTCATGGGCAATTTTTAAATACTCTTGCGTAGATGCTAATGTTTTATCGTTCAAAAATCGTGCCGCCATAAGACGCTGACGACGATTAGGAGAGTTGACGTAATCACTAAAACGCCCTTGTGCAACACTGGATTGATTATACTTTCCACTCAGCACCCCTCCCCCCAACGGTGAATACGGAAGAAGTGAAATTTTCTCTTCACGGCATAACGCCCCTATCTCAGTTAAATCACGACGATTTAGGAGAGAAAAGTTATTTTGAATCGATTCGAATCGGGCAAGTGTTTCATATTTACTCACCATGAGCGATTTCATCGTCCCCCGCGCAGTATCGTTTGATGTTCCGATATAACGTACTTTTCCACTTTGCACCAGTGCATCAAACGCCCTCATCGTCTCCTCTATCGGCACTACCGAATCGGGCCAATGCATCTGATAAAGGTCGATATAATCAGTACCTAACCGTTTTAATGACCCCTCTATCGCTCGCTCGATATGAAACCGATCACACGCCGTATATCCGTGACGGATTGGGGGGACGAACCACCCAGATGCGGCACCGGCTACTTTGGTTGCGAGGATAACACTCTCTCGTGGTTTGGTTTTGAGCCACCGTCCCACCATCTCTTCAGTCAATCCAGATAGCTTCTCCTCTGGTGGGACAGGGTAAAGTTCGGCGGTATCGAAAAAGTTTACCCCCGCATCATACGCCCTATCCATGATCTTAAAAGCCTCTTTTTCATCGCACTGGCTCCCAAATGTCATTGTCCCCATGCACACAGGAGATACCCGTAAACCACTCCGTCCGATATAACGATATTCCATAGTTTCTCTTTTCATCAAGTAATCATTTAGTAATTGTATTCTACCGTTTTTAAGCTACAATACTTAAAATCATAAATATTAAAACAGGAGTATATAATGTTGGAAATCGTTCGACAAGCTCAAGCACAGTTTATGGAGATAGAGTCTATCCTTAGCTCAAATGTTGCTAAAGATCAAAATTATTTCACAATTTTGAGTGAAATGACCGACAAAGCCTACGTAACCATGAATAATGGGATGAGTGAAAGTGCTACCGTGTGCCATGAGTGTGCACAACACCGTGACTATCTTTTATCGATGCTTGATTTGCTTGAAGAGTTGAGTGCAGGTAAAGAATTCACATCGGACGATAAAGAACAACTTGATGCTTTTGCCCAAAAAATCGGTGAGATTCTCTCTAAAATTTCATCCGCACTGGAAGCTTAACTCGCAGCTCTGAGAGCGTCATACGCCTCTTGGAGGAGTTTAAATTTTTCAGTATATCGATTGACTACTTCAGGACTTTGAGTGCTGACGCTGTCGGGATGGTATTTTTTTGCCAACTGCCGATAGCGTTTTTTCAAATCATGAGGTTTACTCCCCATCGGCAGTTCAAAAATCGCATGATAACGGATCATTTTATCCATCTCATCGCTATTAAAACTCCATCCGCTAAATTGTCCGTATAACTTACTCATAAAATCATCGTCATAGCTGTAATTGATTTGGTAATGAAGTACTTCGCGACGGTTAAGTGCTTTTTCGAGACGCGTTTTTGCCGACATGGAACTTACATCGATATAAATTTGGTTTGACGTACTACTGAGAACCAACGAAGAGAGTTGTTGTTTGAGATAGCGCATAACCCAGCGATTATCACTCAAAAAAGTGATTTTAACGCGACTCGGGCCAAAGGCATACAACTCTACGTCAACTTTTTCACTCTGTCGATACGGCATCTCTATGCGTACCGCAGCGGTACGACATTTTTTGAGGGAACGACGATAAAAATGGCTGTTAAGATCATGTGCTTTGGTGTAACGATCACTTAAAGAGTCTAAAAATTCCTCTTTTTGCTCTGATGATGCGTCACTGTTGAGTACCAATACTCCATTATCCAAGAAAAGGGTATTTTGTATATGATGATCGAAAAACTCTTCCATCCACGGCTCTTCGAGGGTTGTATTTTCCCCTTGAACAAAGATAGCGTTGTTGCGTAAAACGACTCTCACGGATACCCCCCGAAGTAATTATTTACTTCAAGTAAAGCAAAAAGAGTTCCAAAAAATATTTTTTTCGCAATCAATCTATAATCATCCCTTGTACACTTTCTAACTTTATTAGAGGCTGACCTTACGCACTTTACCAAAAAGAGCGTATAAATACCACTGAAATTCTCAAAAACGTAGTTTTTGTAGCTTTAGGGGGTTGCAAGGGACATTTGTCCCTGCCACTAAAACGGATGCATTCGTTTCTATAGACGGGAGATTTTATGCTCGACCATGATGATGAGGGCAATACATTTTTAGCTATTTAACTTACTATATCTCTCGTAAATCAGCTTTTCCATTACACCTCTCACTAGCTTTTCAATTTCTCTTTTTTTTCCTAACTTTATTGCTTAGCCATTAAAAATATAGTCATACCACCAAAAAGACACTTTATTTTTCTACAGTTCTCTATTCTATCTTCAAGGAGTCTATATGTCTTATGCGACTAAACGATATTGGTTCTATGCCTTTGTCACCCTCTTTATCTTCACCGTTCCGTTTATGAGGGTCAATGACAACCACCTTTTGCTTCTCTCATTTGAGAAGCTCCAGTTTCATTTCATGGGATTGGCATACGATGTCAACGAGTTTTACATCATGCCGTTTTTGCTCATGTTTCTGTTTATCGGGATTTTTGCCCTCACCTCCATACTTGGTAGAGCGTGGTGCGGATGGGGATGTCCTCAGACAATTTTTCGAACCATTTATCGGGATTTGATTCAAGGAACCCTCCTCGATTTGAGAAATAATGCGAACAAACAAAAGCGGATGAATACCTCATCTCTTGAAAATAAGGTCAAAGTCGTTGTCGGTTTTTTACTCTGGGCACTGATCGCCATAACTGCATCGACCAACTTTATCTGGTACTTCGTCCCTCCCGAAGATTTCTTCACCTACATACAACACCCGCAAGATCATCTCTTTATTGTTATCTTCATTGCTACAACTGCGGCATTTTTGATTTATGATATTGTCTGGATGCAAGAGAGTTTTTGTACCTATCTATGCCCCTATTCACGTATTCAAACCGTACTTTATGATGATAATACCAAACACGTCGTCTATAACACCAATCGAGGCGGTGTGATTTATGCAGAAAATCAAAAACGAATTACCGATGTCAAACAGTGGATGGGTTCTGAAGAATGCACCACGTGCGAAGCATGTGTCAAAGTATGCCCTACTCATATCGATATACGAAAAGGGTTGCAGCTAGAGTGCATCAACTGTCTAGGATGCGCTGATGCTTGTACATCTGTCATGGGTAAACTGGGTAAAAAATCGCTGATCGAGTGGGGAAGTCCAAAATCGGTTTTACAAAATTTACAAAGTAGTATTTTTTCAAAACGCAACATCATGTATTTTATTGCTATGGCAGGGTCATTGATTTTTGCAGCGGTATTTGCATCGGAACAAGAGCGGGTGTTGGTCAATATCAATAAACCAAACGAACTCTACAAAGAGCAAGAGGGTATCGTGAGCAACAACTATATTGTCAATATTCACAATACCCAAAAACAAACCTATACCTACGATGTCAAAGTGGACGATAAAAACTTCCATATCGATAGCTTTGAAGCGCTACGTCTCAAAACCGACGGTATGCGAAAACGGATATTGGTGATCTCTACGAATCAGAATCTATCGCAGTCGGATCGAAGAGACACCGCGTTGAAAGTCAAACTGACTATCTTTGCAAAAGAAGATCCGAAAATCTCTGTCGACAAAGAGATCTCCTTTATCTATCCGCGAGCTCAGTGATAGAGCACCATCGAGAGGGTAAACGCGCTCCCCTCTCGAACCTTGCTCTCGACCTCTATTTTTCCTCCGAAGCTCTTTTCGATGATCATTTTGCACAAATAGAGCCCGATCCCGCTCCCTTGTGATTTCGTCGTAAAATAGGGGTCAAAAATCTTTCCGAGCGTATCGCTTGAAATCCCGCTCCCGTTATCTTCGAGTCTAATCATTGCTTCGCTCCCGTTGCTGTGGCTACGAAGGATGATCTTTGGTTCACTCACCCCGCTCAATGCATCCGATGCATTCGAGATCAACGCCAAAAGAACCTGTGAGAGCTCATTCTTTTTTCCAAAAATAGCGATCTCTTCATCACAACCAACAACCTCCAATACGATTCCCTTACTCTTCAAATCGGGGGCAATAACAGCAACACTATTGCGGATCGCTTCGGTGAGGGAAAAAGGCTCTTTCGCTTTGGCAGGGGTATAAAACTCTTTGAAATCATCAATCGTCTTGGATAAAAACTGCAACTGTTCCTGCGCCGAAGCGATTTTCTTATCAAAATATGCATCGTCTATCGTACGGTTTTCATACCGATTTTTCAAATTCATCAACAGGTAGGAGAGGTTATTGAGGGGTTGACGAAACTGGTGAGTGATATTGGCGATCATCTCACCGCTTTTTGCCATTTTGGACTGTTGAAACAACATATTTTGATGATCGAGCGCCTGATTTTTGAAAAGATTGTATTTATACGAAATCGAGATCGTAAACAACACCGCTTCCACTGCAAATGCCACCAATACAATATCGATATAGCCGTGTTCAACGTACACCTGTTTGAGCTGAAACACAAACAGCAAAATACATAGCAACGACCATCCGATGACATAAACGATCGTCGGTTTAAACCCTGAGCGGAGATTAAATACGATTGAGAGAAACAAAATCGCATACACCACCGTATAGGGAAGATATTCAAAAAGGATATAGTGATAAAAGGCGGTCAAAATGACGACATTGAGCAAAAGGGTATTGATCACCAACTCTTTAAAATTAGCAATCTTTGGAATCAAATTTCCCTCATGAAACGTTATCGCAAAGATAACGGCACTTAGCGTTGCTAGCAGAAGAAAAATCTCCTGCACAAAAGGAGCAAGAGCGAAAAGATGACTATAGGCGCTGATATATCCCAGAGAGAAAACCTGCATGGCGCAATAGCTGATATACATGATCTCTTTGGAGTAGACATAGCGCACAAGCGTATAGACGATACTCATCAGCAAAATGCCGAACGTTGCGCCGTAGGCTAAGTGGGTGAACGCTTCAGCACTCAATTTTGTACCCTGTCCCTGAGAGGTTGGAAATGAGATTTGCAGGGAGTTTTGCCTTGAGATTTTTCATCAGGGTTTTAAGGGCATCGCTACTCATGGCACTCTCTCGCCAAACATGGTTTTCGATCTCGCTATAGGTGACATAGCGGTTTTTATATTTGAGGAGCAGGCTCAACATTTGAAGTTCTTTCGTCCGTAAAGCAACAACGTCACCATCACGTACAAGGGTCTGATTGTACGTGTCAAAATAGGTGTTATCCGGAAGGTTGATGATATTCGAATCTTTATGATGGATGCTTTCGATACATTGATGCAACGCTTCTTTAAAAGCGCTCTCCTGCACCGGTTTAATGAGGTATTTGACTAACTGCAACTCTATGGCCTGAAGAAGATACGTCGTGTCACTGTACGCGCTAATGACAATAATTTGAGTCTCTTTATTCTCTTTACGGATTTGTTTAATAAACTCTAAACCGTTGAGTTTAGGCATCTGAATATCCGTAATGATGATTTCGGGATGAACCTCCCGATAGAGTTTTAATCCTTCAAAAGCATCCGAAGCGGCATGAACATGATCGAAGTAGTTTTCGAGGTACTCGATACCGTTTTCACGCGCGACATCATCGTCTTCGACATATAAAACGTGAAGATTTTTTGTGGCTAACTTTTCCATATCGTTATTGCTTTACAATCTATGATTGGCGATCACGGACTAATACCCCTGAATCATAAAATCATAAGCACCCAATAGGATACTTCGATCTTTTTCAAGATTTCCAATAACACTACCGTATTCATTGATCGGATACGATGCCATCAAATGAAACATCACCATGTAGTTTTTACCATTAACTTCGATCATAGGGGTAAAGGGTAAACTTTTATACTGTTTCGGAGATACAGCTAACGGCACGGTTAGCCTTGTATTCAGATCACCTAAAATATCGGATTGAATATCTAAAAGAAACGGATACATTTCATTGGTTTGCGTGTTTTGGTTCTCATACAAATCAAACTGTGCCATCAAAAAGCTCTATATTCTGAGGCAAATACGCCCGATTTCACCGTAAAATCGTTCAACGCTTCAATCGCTTCTTTGTTTTCCGCACGCCAACGCTCAGCTTTTTGCTCTCGTTCATATCGTATTTCAAACGTTTTGAGACGTTCAAGTCGCTCAGCATCGATAATAGAGAGCGTTCGAGCTTTTTGGTTTTTTGGTTTGATTTTAACGATAATCTCACCCATCGCATCGAGCATTTCCCCCACAACATCCGCTTTTAAATGGCTAAATGTACCGAAAGATACTGTTTCCATTTTAGCACTCCTTTGTCGATAAAATATCGATAATTTATCGATAGTATAGCATGAGAAATAATGTATAGAGTTTAATTTCTCTCTGTAATTTTCCCATAACACTCCGGACGGCGGTCACGAACAAGACCCCAATAATGGCGATGTTCGCAAATAGATACAGGATCAAACTCGCTGTAGAGAATCTCCTCACGATCTCGCGATGCTTCCGCTACTTTTTGCCCCGTATGATCGGTGATAAACGAAGAGCCATAAAAGGTCAAAGTACAGCTCTCACCGACTTCTTCACCGATGCGATTGGCGGCGATCACGGGGATGATATTCGCCGCAGAGTGCCCCATCTGTACCCGCTGCCAATGCGACGCCGAATCAACTCCGATTTCGGGCTCAGATCCGATAGCGGTCGGATAGAAAATCATATCGGCTCCCATGAGGGTAAGTGAGCGAGCGGTTTCGGGAAACCACTGATCCCAGCAGATACCGACACCCACATTTCCAAACGCGGTTTTCCACACTTTGAATCCCGTATCCCCAGGCTCAAAATAAAACTTCTCTTCATACCCAGGTCCATCAGGGATATGGGTTTTGCGGTAGTTTTCCATCACGGTACCATCAGAGTCGATCATCACCAGTGAGTTAAAACAACGCTCACCGTCACGCTCAAAATAACTAATCGGCAACACAACCCCAAGCTCTTTTGCCAACGCGCTAAAATGCCCAACGAGGGGATTATTTTGTAGGGGTTGAGCCCATTCGAAATACTTTTTGTCCATATCTTTACAAAAATAATACCCCTCGAACAGTTCAGGAATTAAAATAATATTAGCTCCGTTAGCGGAAGCTTCACGTACCATCGATTCGGCTTTTGCGACATTCGAAGTTTTATCCGTGCTCATTTGCATTTGAATTGCGGCTACTTTTACCATCATACCAACCTCAATAGATTCTTTCTAAAATTATAACGGAGTGCTTATTAAATCTTAAACAATAGCGTGTTATCCTAGTGTAATAAAATGTCTCATAGAGGTTTTACCATGAAAATTGAACCATCTTACAATACCTTACCTCAGATGAATATCGACTCTTCCAAACGGGACAAAACATTAGAAAAAATTGCATCCTCTGTTGCACTAGAAATACAAGACAGTGCTTCTCGCTCCATTGCCGACAGCTTGCAAAATGATATTTCTATGATGTCTCAAGGGGTTATGAACGCTAATGATGGCATATCAATGATGCAGATTGCCGATGGAACACTCAATTTTTTAAATGACCAAACACAAACACTCAATGACCTAAGCGTCCGTTACAACAGTGCATCATTAAATGAATCGCAAAAACAAGCATTACAAAGTGAGTTTAACCATACTGTAGCATCGATGCAACAAAGCATTAGCGGTAGTAGCTATAATGGTCAATCTCTCTTTGGCAGTAACCAAACTTTTTCATTAGGGGAGAGTAGTATCACCTCATCTATCCCCTCACTTACTCCCTCTTCGCTTTCTATAGTTAATCAAGATTCCATTCAAACCTATCGTGACTCTTTAGCACAAGCGGGATCAGACATAGGGTCTACCACCAATAGTTTGGTTACTGCATCAAATAACCTACTTGACAAAATGAGTGCAACATCTGCTGCGAAAAGTCAACTATCTGATACCGATATTGCCAAAATAATCAGTGATTTTCAACAAAGCAATACCAAACTTAATATGGCAGAAATTGCGATGGCACATCAACATGATGCGCTTCGTCAAACAATTGGAAAATTATTAGGATAAAACCGGATTTACATCCGGTCTTTGGCTTGGATGCCGAGGAGAGAGAGCCCTGTTTTAAGCGATAGTGCAACGACAAGGAGGAGTTTAAGAAGCTTTGCTTCGTCTGCTTCACCGATAACGCGGGTATCATAATAAAACTTATGGAGTTTCGCCGCTAATGCTTTGAGATAATCGGGGAGTTTTTGAACTTGACGTGACTCATACGCATCATCGATAATCTCAGGGAGCAATAGCGCTTCAAACAACAATCCATCCGCATCACCACTCAATCCTACCAAAGAAGTACCCATAATTGTTTCCATCTCTATCTCACTTTTAGAGATAAGGGTTTGGATACGTGCATGCGCGTACTGAATGTAATAGATTGGGTTAGAGCTATCTTGACGTTTGAGCTCTTCGATATCAAACTCTAATGCCGTATCGCATTTTTTACTCGCAAACATAAAACGCAAAGCATCTGATCCAATCTCTTCCACCACATCACCCATTTGAATAACCGTACCTGCCCGTTTAGACATTTTAAACGGTTCTCCGTCTTTGAGAAGACTGACCATTTGAGAAAGCTGTACTTCTAGCTTTTCAGAGTCATATCCTAAAAAGGTGACCGCCGCTTTTACGCGAGCGATATATCCGTGATGATCGGCACCCCAGATATTAATGTAGTGTTCATATCCACGCTCCAATTTTTGGTTGTGGTAGATAATGTCTCCAGCGAGATAGGTTGGGCGTCCATCTTCACGGACAACAACACGGTCATGGTCATCTCCGAATTCAGATGAGCGAATAAAGGTTTTCCCCTCATCCACATAAACACCCTCTCCCATTTTTGCCATAACACGATCCCACTCACCATACAATGAGGCCTCACTGACAAATGTATCAAAATGGACATTAACCCCCGCGAGATCATCGACAATGAGAGCTAAAATTTTATCTTTAGCCCAAAGCGCCAGCTCTTTTTGGCGACTCTCATCCCGCAACGCCTCTTCACCGAACTGCTCAAACACATCGCGAGCAAGGTCTGACATATACTCACCGCGATAATATTTCTCCGGCCACTCGATCTCTTCGCCTAAAAGAGAACTTCGACCTTCGAGCTGAAGCGATACACCCAACAAATCGATTTGATTTCCCGCATCATTAACATAATACTCTGCGGTAATATCGTACCCCAAATGGCGACCGAGCCGTAAAAGGGTATCTCCATACACAGCACCGCGAGCATGACCAATATGGAGTGGTCCTGTAGGATTAGCACTCACGAATTCGAGAAGAACCGTCCCTTTTTTCTCCGCACATCCGAACTCTTCACCATGAGAGAGTGCCCACGAGGCATACTCATTTAAAAACGACTCAGAGAGACGAAAATTGATATACCCTTTGACCGATTCAACCGCACCAAACATCTCCTCATCGGCAAATGAATTAGCAATCTCTTCAGCAATAATCATAGGGGATTTTCGAAGTTCTTTGGAGAGTGAAAATGCTATAGGGGTAGAAAAATGGCCGAAAGAACGATCTTTTGGCTTTTCCAAGACAACGTCACAATTAAATTTATCGCGCAAAAGCGCGCTGACTCGTTGCTTCAAGGGTTACGCTTGTGTATGTGTTTTAGGAGCTTCAACACCAGTAGTAGCTACTGTGTCCACTTGTTTTGGAGCTTCAGGAGTAGCAGGTGTATCTTCTTCTTTCATCTCTTTTTTGAAATTACGAATCCCTTGACCCAAACCTTTTGCTAAATCCGGTATTTTTTTTGCCCCGAACAATAAAACTACAATTGCAAGAACTATTAACCAATGACTTGTGCTAAAACTACCCATAGATATGTTTCCTTATTTTATAAAATACATTCAAGCAGTATAACGGCTCGTTGCTGTAAACGCCCTTATATTTTTATCCTGATTATTATCAAAAAATACTATTATTCGCGTCACATATCCCATTGCTGAACAAATTCGTTAATACGCTGTGCCGGAATTTTCATCCGCGCCGCTTTGGCAATCGTAACAAGAGCTTGAGCGGCCACTTCGATATCATCATTGATAATCACAAAATCATATTCTGTGATACGTTGAATTTCCCGTGTTGCCATATCAATACGTTTAGCGATAGTCTCTTCGCTGTCTGTTGAGCGATTATGCAAACGTCGTTTCAATTCATCCATTGTGGGAGTCGTAATAAAGACCGATGTAGTAATATCGGCTAGACGATTTTGTACCGCATCATTACCTTGTACATCGATATCAAAAATAACCAGTTTCCCCTCTTTAAGAGCTTGTTTAACTGGACTTAGCGATGTACCGTAATAGTTTCCATGAACAAGAGCATATTCTAGAAACATCTCCTCATCTACTTCACGCTTAAACTCCTCATGAGTCACAAAATGGTAATGAATACCATCAATCTCACCCTCACGCATCGGTCGTGTTGTTGTCGATATCGAAAAATAGCTCGAACCGATATCATTAAATACTTTATTAATAAGAGAACTTTTCCCAGCTCCGCTAGGTCCTGAGAGGACTAAAATAGCTCCATTTTTTTCAATCACTTGTCATTCCCAAAGTTGATATTTATACTTATATTAAGCCCTTTAAGCGATTTTGCTACCTCATCGTTAGAGAGTGCTTTTAAAAGTGCTTGCAACGCTTCCATCCCCTCTTGAGGCGATTTCGTCTCTACACTATCCATTTCGGTGGAAAGATCCAATTCATTGCCTAAATCTTCAATCGATGAAAGCTTGAGAGCTTCATTTAACGCTTCAGCATCCAAAGAGGAGTGTACTCCACCACCGACACGGATTTCAGGCTCTTCCTCATCCTCTTCAACTTCTTCACCAAGAGTTCGCTTAATCTCTTTCTCATCAAGCATATCGAGTGAATCAAGTCCATCCAATGATCCCAAAGAAGATAATGGTTCCAGCTCAAGTGAACCTAAATCATCCTCATCAAATTCGCTCTCCAAATCGTCCATATCAAGTTCACCGACGGCATCGTGAATCTGCTGTTCTAAATCATCAAATTCATCATCGCTAAGTGGAGATTTCAATTCTTCTTCCATCTTTTCTGATTCTTCCTCGATTGAGAGTAAATCTGTAAAATCTTCACTCCCTTCTTCGACACCTTCTTCACTCTCTTCTTCCAATGACAGTAAATTTGAAAAATCATCATCCTCTATCTCATAGGGTGGCAAACTTCCAATACTACTCTCCTCCGGTGAATCCAAATCTTCCATCATCATATCATCGAGTAATGCATCATCGTCTACAGAACTTTGTAAATCATCGTCCAAATCATCCAACATAGATGACTCAAGTATCGTATTATCATCTTTTTCGATCAGTTCATTTGGTTGATCTAGAGTATCTTCAAGCTCCAAATCTTCCATCATCGCATCATCAAAAGAATCAAATTCCAAACTCTCTTCTTTTGGAGAATCGTCATTCAGCATTGCGAGTAGGTCATCTTCATCTTCTCCAATATTCTCTGATAAATCTAATGGATCTTCACTCAATTCATCAAGATCATCCAAGTGAACTTCATTCATAGAGAGTGGTTCATCAAATTCAAAATCATCCAATGATATCTCTTCACCATCGGTACCGACTAAGAGTTCTTGCAACTCTTGTACTTCATCATGATCAAGGACATTGGTTTTAACACTTCCTATTTCACCTTCATCAATCAACTCATCCAACTCTTCATTATCCAATAGCGTATCCAACTCAATCATTGGAGTTACACGCTCTTCCACTTTCATTGCTTCGGACGTAGTTGAGAGCGATTTCTCAATTGATGTAAAGAGCTCGACAAGATCTGTAGGTAAAAATGGCTTATTAATAACTTTGTCAAATCCGGCAGGGGTAGCACTTCCTCGTGTTGCCATCAACAAAGAGCTCTTGTAAGTAATCTTATAGTTGATTGCATCCATTGCATCATCACTGTACTGAGCATCATCAATAATCAACAGATCATACGTTTCATGCTCTATTTCATCCATCGACCACACAACATGCAAATCATCTTTTGTCTTTTGTGCACTCAGTGCAACTAATTTACGAACAACGGGATTATCGTTTAATAATAAAATTCTCATAACAAATTCTGCCTTCTTGATGTTCTATGGGCTAAATGGTATCATTGTAACCAAAAAAGAATAAAATGATAAAATATCTTTCCCTAATTTTACTTTTTACCACACTTAACGCTCAGACATTCACTTATCTTCTTCCCGATGAGTATTCTACTTTTATAGCGGAGATTACACAGATGTCAAAAAATCACCCGATTACTATTCTCACTTCAACGATGAATCATCTCTCTTTAAAAAAGATATTACTAAAAAACACTACAAAAGGGTACCCACTCACACTGATAACATCAACACCTAAAAACGATCCCGCTAGCCTTATTGCGTATAAAAATGTTGAACTTACCCTCTATGATAAACGAAAATTAGAGGGGACATCAATTCTCATCGATACCCTCTATGGTTGTCAACTCTCCACTTCACTGGATGAAGAAATACTCCTAAACACCACACAAATCGTATTTTGTAGTGATGAGCCAGCCTTTATATCCACTATGGACAAAGAGTTCCAAACGCTCCAAAAACGTTCACACTCGTATCTAAAATAATTTTTCTAAAATATGAAATGCATTTTGCATTTGAGAATTGACGATCAGCATCGTCGCACTCAACGTCGCCATTAATACCAAAAACGCAACACCGATTTTAATCGGCATCCCGATAACCAACAAGTTAAATTGCGGCATCGTTTTCATGAGCATTCCAAAAATAACATCGGCAAGCATCGAGAGTGCCGTAATCGGGAAAGCAATCATGAAACCGACCACAAACATATTGACCATACCATGGATAATAAATTTAAAAAGTTCCGGTGTCACCATAAATCCCCCCAAAGGGACTGTTGATAGTGACTCTGAGGCAAAGAGTATTATCCAATGGTGTAAATCGAGAGCCAAAAGTATCATCAATGCTACCAATGCTAAAAATTGCCCGATAATCGGCATCGAAACTCCCGATTGGGGATCAATAGCCGATGCGAGGGTAAAACCCATCATAAACGATATTTGCCCCCCTGCGAACGTGATAACATGGTACGCCAATTGTAAAATTATCCCTACGGTGAGCCCAAAAAGCATCTCACCAAGTATCGCCACAGTAAGGGTCATAGCATCCAGTGGGATATGAAGAGGAGGGAGAGAGCTGTAAAATACGATAGTAAAGAAAAATGCCATCGCCGCTTTAAGTGACATCGGGATATTAGCATGGGAAAAAATCGGAACCGCCATAAAAAGTGCACTAAAGCGGGTAAATAGGAGGATAAAAGCGGCCGTTCTCCCCTCGCTAAATATCTCCGCCCACTCCATCTTATTTCCCTAAAACCAGTTTCCCATCTATCAAACGATAGAGATGAGTACAACGGGATGCTAACACTTCATCGTGCGTTACCAACACCATCCCCGCACTATGCACCTCTAAATAATCGACAAAAAGATCCATCACTTCACGAGCGGTTGCATGATCGAGATTTCCAGTCGGCTCATCGGCGAAAATCAGACGCGGTTTTTTAGAGAGGATTCGGGCAATCGATACACGCTGTTGCTGACCACCGGAGAGTTCTGTCACTTTTTGCGAGATAACATGTTCGATTCCTAGCCGTTCCAAAAGAGCATTATCGATTTTTTCCCCTGCTAATATCGATGCGACTTCGAGGTTTTCATACGCACTAAACCCTTTAAAGAGATAGTGGCTTTGGTAGATCAACCCCAAATCGTGACGGCGAAGTTTTACCAGTGCTTTATCATTAAGAGAATAGATATCGTTACCGAAAAGTTCCACTTCGCCGCTATTGGGTTTTAAGAGTGAGGAGAGGATATGCAACAACGTTGATTTACCACTTCCGCTTACTCCAACAATAGCGATTGATTCTCCGGCATCAAGAACCATGGATACATCGTTAAAAAGAGGATAATCAAATGCATGAGATAATGATGTTGCTTTTAATAGTGTCATAGGGGAATTATAAAAGAAATTAGATTAATATATGTTGCGTGCTATTATACTATGAACATTCTATCAAGGATTAAACAATGAAATATATTCTTTCAATTTCCACACTAATACTTGCCATAAATTGCCAAGCAGATATTCAGACAGCACTTACCCAAAACGGTACACAGGTAATTTTAGATGATAATGGGACATGGCGATATCTTGAACAGAAGGCAACTATAAATATTCAGCTTAATCCTAACATATTTACTAAATCAAAAGAACAGACCTTCGCAATCCAAAGTCAGAAAAATCCAACTCAACTTTGGATTGATCCAAATACATGGTCGTTTAAAAAAAGTGATGGTACTGGTGAATATGAGTTTCGCTATAAACAGGGAGAAGTTTATGCAGCAATGATTAATGAATCAATCGGATCACAAACTGAGGATATTATTAAAATTGCATTTCAAAGAGCACGTAAAGTAGCACCTGATGCCAAAATAGTTCAGACTGAATATCGTAATGTCAATGGAAAAAAGGTAATATTTATGCAGATGGAAGGCACTATCAGCGGGATTAAATTTTCTTATCTTAGCTACTATTTTGCCAATAAAAATGGAATGACTCAACTTATGACCTACACTGGTTCTTCACTTGTAGAACAATATAAAGAGGCAATTGAAATTTTTCTTAACGGTTTCGTAGCAGGAAAAGATTAAATTTTACGAGTTTTAAAAGAGGAGATAAAATTGGGTATCAAACCAAAAGGTTTGATTACGCCATTTGTGCAGCAACTTCAGCTGCGAAGTCATTGACTTGTTTTTCGATACCTTCACCGACTTCGTATTTCACAAATTCAACGATAGTAGCAGTTCCACCGTGAGCAGCAGCCTCTTTTGCAAGTGCTTGTGCCACAGTCAAAGAATCGTCCATAACGTATTTTTGGTCTAACAATGCTTGTTCTTTATCCAAAGTAGTATTGTCATCCACAAAACGTGCCAATTGACCAGGGATGATGTTCGGCCAGATTTTTTCCGGTTTACCATCAGCAATCAATTTCGCTTTGATAGCCTCTTCTGCTGCTGCCATAACTTCTGAAGTAAGTTGTGACATAGAGATGTATTGAGGAACGTTTTTAAGAGGTTTTTTCAAACGTGCTAACTCTTCGTTCTCTGTTTTGATCGCTTCGATACGTCCGATAGTCTCTTCAGCAACGTATTGTGGATCGAAATCTTGGTAACTCAAAGTTGTTGGTTTCATCGCTGCTGCGTGCATTGCTACGTTTTTAACAAATGGAGCCATTGCATCCGCAGTTTTTTGAGAATCACATGAAATAGCTACGAGAACACCGACACGACCGTTTGAGTGAACGTAACCGTTTACGATTCCGTTGTCACCTGCATTGAGGGTTACAAAACGACGTGTAACAATTTTTTCACCGATACGAGCTACTTGAGCAGTGAAATACTCAGAGAAAGTTCCAGCATCGTATGATGTTTCATTAAGCTCTTCTACACTGCTTACACCCGTAGTAAATACGTGCGCCGCTGTGTTTCCGACAAGAGAAATGAAACCATCGTTTTTCGCAACGAAATCGGTTTCAGAGTTGATCTCAACCAATGAAGCAGATGCAAAAGTATCAGAGATTTTGATCCCCAATAGCCCTTCAGCTGCTACACGGTCTGCTTTTTTAGCAGTTTGAGCCATACCACGGTCACGCAAAAAATCTTTTGCTTTTTCCATGTCGCCATCACACTCTGTAAGGGCTTTTTTACAATCCATCATCGGCGCATCAGTTGCTGCGCGGAGGTCTTTGACCATCGCTGCTGTAATTTCTGCCATGATTACGCTTCCTCTGCTACAACTTCTTCTGAAGCCGCTTCGAAAACTTCTTCAGCCGCAACTTCTTCTTCTACAACCGCTTCTTCGCTTCCACCGTTACGAAGTGCTTTACCTTCATTGATCGCTTCTGCCATTTCTTTACAGAAAAGTTGGATAGAACGGATTGCATCATCATTTCCAGGGATTGGAATGTCGATAACGTCTGGATCACAGTTAGTATCCAATGGTGCAACAACACGAATACCGAGGTTACGAGCTTCTTGAACCGCAATGTGTTCTTTTACCGCATCGATAACGAACATCATATCCGGCAATGTTTTCATGTTACGGATACCACCAAGGTATGCAATCAATTTCTCTTTTTGACGATTCATCATCAACGCTTCTTTTTTAGTCAAAAGGTTGATTTGTCCGTTTGCTTGCATCTCTTCGATGATTTCAAGTTTACGGATTGATTTTTGGATTGTTGGGAAGTTAGTCAACATTCCACCCAACCAGCGGTTATCAACGTATGGCATTCCACATGCAAGAGCACCGTCACGGATCGCAACGCGAGCTTGTTTTTTAGTTCCTACGAAAAGAACTGTTTGACCCTCAGCAGCAGCATCTACTACTTGTTGGTAAGCAGCACGGAAAAAACGCAATGTTTTTTGAAGATCGATGATATAAATGTTTTTACGAACACCGAAAATGTATTTTTTCATTTTTGGGTTCCAACGACGTGTTTGGTGACCGAAGTGTACACCGCACTCTAAAAGGTCTTTCATAGTTACCATGAGTAACTCCTGTATTAAAATATTTGTCCTTCGTTGTCTTGGGCGAATGGTAAACAGAGCCAATGAAACATCGGATGCACGAGAACGATTTATTCGCTTGCGAATTTTTACTCACGTCATTAAGAGGAGAGAAAATCGGGCGGATTATACTGAAATCGCTCTTAAATTTAGCTTTGTTTAATATTAACACCCATATCACGCTTATATCACTTTTTTTAATTACTTTCAAATTCCTTTTATATAATTTTTGTTAATATCATGAGATAGCAATGTACATTCATTGAATAATGTATTCCACTCACGACTTAAGGAGTCAAGATGAAACAACGGTTTTTAGGTTCTATCGTTGCGGCAGCACTGATCACTACCACTGCGGTAGCTGATGATGCACTAATGCAACGATTTGATAAAATGGAAAAAGAGATGAATGCGCTCAAAGCTGAGCTTAATACCCTAAAAGGTGAAAAAGAAGCAGCAGCAAAACAATCAGGAACGAATACAGCAGATGTCTCGAAAGATTTGGATGACATCAAAGATCAAATCTCAAATCTCAATAAAAAAACCAATGGCAACAATGTAAAATTTGGTGTTGATTTTCGTACCAGTGTTGATAATTTGCAATACACAATGGCTGATGGTAGCAAACAAAGCAACGCTGCTTTCCTAAGCAACCGTTTATGGCTAAATATGAACTATGTAGCCACCAAAAATCTCAGTTTCACAGGTCAACTGGCTTACAACAAAGCATTTGGAGACCGTTCAAAATCACCCGATGGTGCACTAAGCTCGTATGATGGTTTTGATTGGATCAGCAGTGAATCAGCTTACAACGATACCATGCGTGTTCGCTCAGCCTATTTCTTTTATCAAGATGATGAATTTTTAGGAACAGATATCCCATGGACGATTAGTATCGGTCGCCGTCCTTCTACTGAGGGGCATCTTATTAATCTTCGTGATGACGACAAAGCCTCATCTCCACTTGCCCATACTGTCAATGTGGAGTTTGACGGTGCCAGTGCAAAATTCGGGATGGAAAATCTCATTGGGCTTAATGGTTCGTATTTTAAACTCTGTGCCGGTCGCGGTATGAGTAATGCGGAACCGCGATTTAACTCTGCTCCCTATGCACACAGTGGTGATTTAGAAACCAACGATATTGATATGGTTGGTATTATCGTTGTCCCTTATGATGATAAACAATACAGTACCGGTTTCCAATACACCCATGCAAACAACCTTATCGATATGCTTAATCAAAATCCTGCATCTGGAATGACAACTGTTGGTGCTCTCGATACCGCAACGGCATTTGCTATGGTTAATGGTGTAGGTAACGATTGGGGTGAGTTTTTAGATAATACCATACTCTTTGCTAGCGTAGCTATGTCAAAAACAGATCCTTATGCGAATAAAACAATGCTTGGCTCACCGGACAGTAAAACCGGACGCAGTTATTGGATCGGCGCACAATTTCCATCGTTTATCAGTGAAGAGGGGAAATGGGGAGTTGAATTTAACCGAGGAACCAAATATTGGCGTCCAATCACCTATGGTGAAGATACCCTTATCGGTTCTAAAATCGCTACACGCGGAAATGCGTATGAACTCTATTTTACAGAGCCACTCGTGAAAGATATCTTAACTTTCCAACTTCGCTATACCTATATCGATTATAAATTTAGCGGTAGTAACGGTTTCTTTGGAACAACTACCGGTATGCCTATGAGTATGAGCGATGCGGTAAATGCAGGATACGGTGGACAAATCGTCGATAAAGCTCAAGATATTCGCGCCTATATCCGTTATAAATTCTAAACACTATTCTTGGACGTGGGACTTTAGTCCCGTCTTTACTTTCCGACACTAAAGTGTCGGTTCCGATTTTCACCCTTGCAACTTCATCAACTCTTCTTTTACTTTCATCACATGATCTTTGACTTTAACATTTGTCCATGCCGCTTTCACAACCCCTTGTGGATCGATGATGTACGTTGAGCGGACAATCCCCATATACTCTTTACCGTAATTTTTCTTCATCGCCCATACGCCGTAATCTTGCATCATCTGTGTGGTCGGATCACTAAGTAGTGTAATTTCAAGCGATTTTTTTTCAATAAAGTTACGATGAGATTTAGTGCTATCGGCACTTACACCCAAAATAATCGCCCCCATATCGTCATACGCATCCACTGCCGTACTAAACTCACACGCTTCGGTCGTACATCCCGGAGTAGAATCTTTCGGGTAAAAATAGAGTACTATCCATTTTCCGCGCAAATCGCGTGAACATATCTCTACGTCGTCTTGGTTACTCAAACAAAAATCGGGGGCAGTGCTTTCTAGTTCTAACATTTTTAATTTCCTTTTTTAGTGTTTATGTACTTTTCTTTTTAATAAGAAAAGTACCAAAAGAACATACCATAATCCAAAAACGCTACGTTCCTCTCGGCACTACTGCCTCCGGAACGGCTCTAGGTGTTGGATCATGGAAATTTTACAAAATGACTATCGATTTGATTTCGCTAAACTCTTCGATAGCAAAGCGTGGTCCTTCACGCCCGACACCGCTGAGTTTCACACCGCCATAAGGCTGAATATCGAAACGCAAGGTCGGCATATCGTTGATAACCACCCCTCCTGCTTCACACTCATCGATCACTTTTGTTGCATGCGCTAAATTATTGGTAAAAAGCGAAAACTGTAATCCATAGGGTGAGTTATTCATCCTCTGGATTGCATCATCGATTCCATCCACCCGCACTAAACTCACGATGGGGGCAAATACCTCTTCACAGACAATTTTCATCGATTCGGTAACATCCGCCATCACACACGGATAAAAAATACGCCCTTCTCGGTGCACAATTGTAAGTGGTCTAGCCCCCTCTTCCATCGCACTCTCCACCCAGCTCATAGCACGCATCGCTGCTTCATCATTAATCAATGGTCCTAAAAAAGTATCGTCATTGTACGGTGAACCAACGACCAATTTAGCAGTCGTATCTGCTATTTTAGCGGCAAATCTGTCATAAATAGAGCTCTCCACATAAATCCGTTGCAGTGAAATACACACCTGCCCCGAATTTACAAACGCCCCAATAGCACAGCGCGATGCCGCGTAGTCGAGATCGGCACTGGTGTCGATATAGGTTGCGGCATTCCCCCCAAGCTCCAACGAGATTTTTTTAATCCCTGCATTGCGGGTAATAATATTACCAATCCCCACCGACCCTGTAAAACTGATAACACGAGGGATGTCACTGGTAACGAGAGCATTTCCAACCTCTGCATCGCCATAGACAACACTCAGAGCATCAGGTGTCGCAAAAGGGCTTTCGATAAAAAGTTGTGCAAGCTTATAGGCACAAAGAGGAGCTTCAGGTGTCGGTTTGAGTACAACCGCATTTCCCGCAACCAATGCAGGGGCGAGTTTATGAGCCACCAAATTGAGGGGAAAGTTAAATGGTGTAATCGCGACCACCACCCCCACTGCTTCACGACGCCAATACGCATGAGCTTTACGTCCGCTCGCCATCGCGTCGGTATTAATCGTCTCACCGTGCATTGTCCGCATCGTCTCTGCGGAGAGGGTGATGGTTTCGATGCATCGATCCACTTCAACGCGTGCGTAGGTAATCGGTTTTCCTACCTCATTACATAGCGTAAGGGCAAATTCTTCACGTTGTTCACGGAGTTTAGCTGCGACATCCAACAGCCATGAGCATCGCTGATGGAGTGGAACTTTTTTGGCGATTTTAGAAGCCTTTTGAGCAATTTGCAGAGCTTGACGTGCATCCTCAGCACTGCACTCAGCCATGCGCGAAACAACACGTCCGTCATACGGGCTGAGACGCTCCGTGTAACATTGTGTTACAACCTGACGTGACCCCATCCATATATGTGCATCCATTCAACTCTCCGCTCACTAAATTATGTTTCAATTATACAAATCATCACCTAAAACGAGGGGAAAGAGGAAATTTTAAGCTCTTTCTTTTCATCTTCTCTTTAGAATGTGTCTCAAAAATACGCAGAGGATTATCATGCTTGAACTTAAAATTACCGACGGTGCACTTGGAGTTCGCCCTCCTGTTACCAAACCCCATCCGGGATTCTATTTCCAAGTGGGCGAAGAGCGTTTCCGCAAATTAATCGATGATCACTATGAGATGATCCGCAACAGCGATATTGCTTTTTTATTCCCCGTCAATGATGAAGAAGATTTTTCTAATGCCAAAAAACACGCCGCCGATTTTCTCATCCAAATTTGCGGAGGACCCGATTATTTCAATCAAACACGTGGAGAGCCCCGCATGGTAGGTCGTCATGCACCATTTCGTATTGATGAACCAGCTCGTCGCCGATGGCTTGAGTTTTACGGTGTTTTACTCCCAGCACTCGAAGATGAAGGGGTAAGCCCTGAGTACATCCAATCGTTTTGGGATTATCTCGATATTTTCTCGATTTGGATGATTAATACACCATCGCATTAATTTTCCCCTCTTGGGGAACATCCATATCCCTACCAATCTTATAGCGAAATCTTTATATTTAAACAAGAATTTAGATTTAATCGTTTAATATTGTTAATTATAATCTACAAAAAATAGGGAAATTCATGTTCGGCATAAGATTTATTAAAGTTACACCTACTGAGTTTGTAATACAATTTAAACGAGGGGAAATTGTACGAGAAGGAGTTGGACTTTCATTTTTTTATTTTGCTCCTACTACATCCCTTATTCGTATTCCAATTGGAAGCGTTGATATCCCCTTTATTTTTGAAGAAGTAACAGCTGATTTTCAACAGGTTACCATCCAAGGTCAACTTACTTACAAAATTGCAGAGCCAACAAAACTAACACAATTAATGAACTTTACCCTAGCTTCAAATGGGAAAGATTATGTGTCAGACGATCCAAAGAAACTAGCACAGCGACTTATTAATCAAGTGCAAGTCCTCACACGAACTTCACTAAAAACACTTCATCTAAAAGAAGCGTTAGGGCAATCAGACATACTAGTAGCAACTTTGAAAGAAGGGTTACAATCAATTGAAATGCTTGATGCTTTAGGAATCGAAGTTCTTGGATTATCTATTTTAGCAATTAAACCTACTTCTGAAACCTCACGTGCATTGGAAGCTGAAGCACGTGAACAAATTCTTCGTGAATCTGATGAAGCCATCTATGCCCGACGCAATGCAGCTGTCGAGCAAGAACGTTCCATCAAAGAAAATGAACTAAATACTGAAATTGCCGTGGAACATAAAAAACGCCAAATTAAAGAAACTCAAATGGAAGCGGAAAAAGCCGTTCAGCAAAAAAAGCGAGAAATTCAAGAAGCTGAAATGGCTACAAAAATTGCTTTAGAAGAACAAAACAAAGAGCTAGTTGCCCTTTCAACAGCTAATGCGCATGAGGAAGCTGATTCTAAAGCATATGCTATCGCTACCGTTATGAATGCATTTTCTGGAACAGACCCAAAAACACTTCAAGCATTAGCCAGTGTAGGGATGGATCCAGGGCAACTGGTTGCACTTGCTTTTAAAGAGTTGGCGGAAAATGCAGGTAAAATTGGACAGCTTAACATCTCTCCTGAATTACTAAGAGAACTTCTCAATCGAGACAATAGTATAAATTAATGGAACGGCGGACAGAAAATAAAATTGTAATGGTTGTTAGGCGAACACGTTTGGATGAACTGATTGTCCGCTTCAATACGGAGGATCAGGCTCGTTTTTATGTTGAACATTTAGGAGCCGATTTTTCGGATTATCAAGAAGAAGATCGTATCTATAAAACAGCTGTTCACTTTGCAGAAAAGTCACTTTCACACCACGGACGTGTTCAAGTGATCGACCGTTCTTTTATCCCTAACTTTATCTTTGGTTCACACGATACGGTAGTAGCTGTCGGACAAGACGGGTTGGTTGCAAATGTTCTAAAATATTTAAATGGGCAATTGCTCATCGGCGTCAACCCAGATCCAAAGAGATGGGAAGGTGTTTTGCTCCCTTTTACCGTATCAGATTTAAATCGAATCATATTGGAAGTCTTTGCACAAAAACGTCCCATTGTCGATGTCACAATGGCTAAAGCAAAATTAAATACAGGAGAAACTCTATACGCAGTAAATGACTTATTTATTGGTCCACGCAGTCATACTTCTGCACGATATACCATCCACGTCGGAGAACGTTCAGAATACCACTCCTCAAGTGGTATTATAGTCTCAACTGGTCTTGGGTCAACAGGTTGGTTTAGAAGTATTTTAAGTGGTGCAACTGGTATTCTCAGTACATTATCAGGTCAAACAATTGATTTCAATGAGAGCCATGGACTCGCATGGAATGCCGATTATTTATATTTTTCCGTTCGAGAACCATGGCCAAGTAAAACGTCCAAAGCAGAAATTACCTTCGGAAATGTAACTCACGCTCAACCTCTCATCCTTGTTTCACAGATGCCAGAAAACGGCATAATATTTAGCGATGGGATAGAATCTGATTTTATCCAATTTAATGCAGGAACAGAAGCAAGAATAAGTGTAGCACAAAGAAAAGGACACCTTGTAACCTAAATTACGAACGATTTAGTCGTATTAGTTACGCTCTAAAAACCTCTATCTCCAACTTTTTGACGATACAGTAATGTTTACCATTGGCGGTAATGAGTTTCATCCCTTACGTCGTCGTCGCACTAAAAATTCAGCAACATCCCCCCAAGCCCTTTGGAAGCCATTCCAAGGGGGACATTAATCCCTTTTGCCATGTGATCGGCAAACATCCGTGTTAACCAAATACGATTGGTTTTAATGTTTTGTAGAACAAGGGTATCTTCCCCATCAATCTTTTGCGTATAATATGAGCCGATATCAATCACAAGCTTTTGGGTCTCACCCTCTGGCATCAATGTAAAATGGAGAGTTTTTTGTTCAGAATTAATCGTAGCATTCTCTACTTTTCCATACCCTTTTATTTCAAAATAGGCAGAGACGGCAGCAGTAAGAATTTTAGAACGGAATGAATCTATCGTTGATGTATCGGCATAACTCGAAAATGCAAATATTAGTAGTAGTAAAAACGGGCGCACTATCATGATTTAAACCTTGTTTTTTTGAAATTATAACAAAGCATCTCACACTTAATCATCGTTAAACTCCAACTGCGCTAAAATCACACAATTTTTTATCTTCAAATGGAGAATATGTACTATGAATGAAGCCAAATACATTTGGATGAACGGCAGTTTAAAACCTTGGAATGACGCGAAAATCCACGTCCTTTCCCACACATTACACTACGGTAACGGTGCTATCGAGGGGACAAAAGCGTATAAAACCCCAAAAGGGTACGCAATTTTTCGTCTAAACGACCACACAAAACGGTTGATTGAGTCTGCAAAAATGACCCTGATTAAAGTTCCTTATACGGTTGAAGAGTTAAACCAAGCACAAATTGAGCTTTTGCGTGCCAATGAATTTACCGGTGAAAACGTCTATCTCCGCCCTATCGTTTATCTAGGATACGGTGTTATGGGTGTCTATCACAAAGAAGCACCGGTTGAAGTAGCCGTTGCCGCATGGGAATGGGGTGCTTATCTTGGTGAAGAGGGGATGAAACGGGGAATTCGTCTTAAAATTTCATCATTCAGCCGTCCGAACAACAAATCGAACATGGGTAAAGCCAAAGCGGTCGGAAACTATCTCAATTCTCAAATGGCAAAATTTGAAGCGGTTGAAGCGGGATATGATGAAGCCCTTCTTCTCGATGATGAGGGTTACGTTGCTGAAGCGAGCGGTGCCGCATTTTTTATGATTAAAGATGGAGAGATTATCACCCCTCCAAATGATAACTCACTCGCCTCTATTACCCAAAAAACAGTTTTAGAGATGGCAGAAAAAATGGGATACAAAGTAACCCGCAGAAAAATCACTCGTGAAGAAATCTATGTCGCTGATGAAGCATTCCTGACGGGAACCGCTGCTGAAATCACCCCAATTCGCGAAGTTGATGCACGCGTTCTCGGTGCAGGAGGACGTGGACCGATCACTGAAAAGATTCAAAGCAGCTATTTTGATATCGTATACGGACGTAACCCTGATTACGACCACTATCTAACCTATATCAACTAATGTAAACACTAAAACGAATACATCCGTTTTAGTGGCAAGGACTAAAGTCCTTTGCAATCCCCTAAAGCTACAAAAACTAAAGTTTTTGAGATTAAATATCAATCGAAGGATCTATATGGCAACCGATATGAACGATTATTTTAACAAGAAAAAAAATGAGGAAAAAAAATCAGCTGGTAACAACGGTGGATTTAATACCCCTAAGCCTCCTAAATTTGATTTCAATATGAATCCTCAAAAAACAGGTTTCTTTTGGCTAATTGGCGGAATTTTGTTAATTCTTTTACTTGCCAAACCTTTTGTCATTATCACTGAAGGGGAGCGCGGCATCCTCTCTACCAATGGAAAATACGAAGATCAAGCACTTATGCCTGGGCTTCATTTTATGATTCCACTCATCCAACGAATTTACATTGTCGATACCAAAATGCATATCATCAACTATACTGCTAAAGTTGATACCGTTGCCACAGCGGGTGATGGTATTATTCTCAAACCTGCCATCACCGTTTTAGACAAGCGGGGGCTTCCTGTTGCCATCGACATTACCGTTCAATACCGTATGAATGCCCAACTTGCTTCTCAAACGGTTTCAAATTGGGGCTTTAACTGGGAAGACAAAGTCATTGATCCCGTAGCTCGTGATGTCGTTCGTAACGTTGTCGGTCAATATGAAGCAGAATCGTTGCCGATTATGCGTAATGCTATTGCTCAAAAAATTGAAAGCGGTATTCGCAGTGTGGTCGAACACGGCAAAAATTCTCCCGCTGCTCTCGAATCGGTTCAATTACGCGAAATCACTCTTCCTCAAAAAGTAAAAGATCAAATTGAGAGGGTACAAGTCGCGAAACAAGAGGTTGAAAAAGCTCAACAAGATGTAGAGCGTGCAAAACAAGAGGCATTTAAAAAAGCGACGGAAGCACAAGGTATTGCAAACTCTATCACCATTCAAGCCGAAGCACAAGCTAAAGCTAATCACCTGATTGGTGCTTCATTGACTCCGGGATTACTCAAACTTGAACAGATTCAGGTACAAGGAAAATTTAACGAAGCACTTAAAGAGAATAAAGATGCTAAAATTTTCTTAACACCGGGAGGCTCAACCCCTAATATTTGGCTCGATACCAAAAGTGGCGATAACCAAAAAATAAGCTCAACCGGAAAATAAATCATGAATCTAAATCAAATTGACTGGGCAAAATCTGAACTTCTCCCCGTCATCGTCCAAGACTCTTCCACAATGGAAGTGCTGATGATGGCATACATGAACCGTGAATCGTTAGAACTCTCACTCTCTACCAAAATCGCCCATTACTATTCTCGCTCCAAACAACGGTTATGGAAAAAAGGGGAAAGTAGCGGTCACCTACAGCATATCGAACGGTTTTTGCTTGATTGCGATAACGATACCCTATTGATTCTTGTACGTCAAGAAGGGGTTGCGTGCCATACCGGACGTAAATCGTGCTTCTTTACCGATATAGAATCAGAGGAGAGTGTTAGCGAACCTCAAATCGATACGACTGCCACTTACGGCATTATAGACGAGCTCTATCACACTATATTAGCGCGAAAAAACAGTGATCCCTCCAGCTCATGGACGGCTAAACTTCTCAGTAGCGGAGACAATGCTATTCTTAAAAAAGTAGTCGAAGAGGCGGGTGAATTTAGTTTCGCTATCAAAGATGGTAATGAAGATGAAATTATTTACGAATGTGCCGATTTAGTCTATCATGTCTTAGTCGCACTGGGACACAAAAATATATCTCCCGATCGTATCAAACAAGAGCTTGCTCGTCGTTCAGGGGTGAGCGGGATCGCTGAGAAAAACTCTAGGAACAAATGAAAACAACTATTCTCGCCTTTATGGATACTCTTAAACTTTTTGATTATCTCTTATTTGGGGGAATATTATTTTTCTTCCTTTTTTTTCTCATTTTAGCCATTTTATTTCATAATAGACTTACCTTGGCACTCTCTCTTATCATTGCAGCCTTTATTATCCTTGTCACTGCACCGCTTCAATACATGCTGCTTCATAAGTACCTTTACAAACACACTATAACTCTCACAACCGTCCAAGATCTTGAATTTACAGATGCTTTATTAGTACGCGGAGATCTCAACAATACCTCTCAACAAACCATTAACGAATGTAGTGTTTATGTCTCGATTTCAAAAGTATCCCCTTTTAAAATAATCAACAATATCTATGTTTATGTCCCTTTTAAGACACAAGTTTTACACTTTAAAACCCCTCTAAAACCAAAAGAATCCTATAATTTCAAAATGCTTATTGAACCATTTAGGTACCAAAAACACTTTCAAGTCATCGCAAGGGGGCAATGCAAATGAATACCTACTTCACACTTTGGCATTATGCAGCTATAACCCTTATGACACTAGGGCTTATTGCTTTAATCATTATGACCCTTCGAAAAGAAAATGAAAAATATAAATTTTCAATTATTTTTACCTATATTTTAGCAGCCTTGGGATTTATGTTTGGTGCTATTTTAATTATCGATAGTTATACCAAAAAAATCACCCTATCCGACGTAAAAGATACCCGTTTTCTCCCTACCGAGAAAATATTTTTTACGGGTTACGTTAGCAATAGCGGGAACTATACTATAGGTGAAGTGAGTGTAGAGATTAAAATTGTCAACAGAGATACTCCTGAATTAGAAGGGAAACCTGCCTATCAGTCCAACGCATTTGCAGAATTGATTGGGGATAAAGGGGTTAAACCTTCGTATTTAGTCGTTACGGAAGTTGTCGCAACCAATCTCAAACCGGGGCATCGTAAAGAGTTCCGAATCATTATGCGTCATCCCCCTTATTTTAAAGGATACACGAAATACATTCGTGCTTTTGGACAGTAATTTAATACTTCAGCCCTACGCTCTTAAGGGAATTATTAATAGAGCGCAGTTGAGCATTTTTATCTTTGCACCATTGCGGTGCAATGAGAGAATCATCATTAATCCCTGCCGTAAGCCTCTGAACACTAATAAAAGGAGGTTTTATTCGTAATGCTTCACAAAGCACTTCGAGATAAAGTTCTTCGCTAATAGGCTCAAATTCACCCCGTGCATATTCATTGGCTAATGCAGTACGTTTAACCACATACAAAGGGTGGTATTTCAACGAATCAACCCCTAAATCATACGCCGCTTGAGCTGTTTGAAGCATCATCTCTTTGCTCTCTCCGGGAAGTCCGAAAATAAGGTGTCCACATACGTTTAAACCATGCGATTTCGCTTTTAAAATCGCTTGTTTGACATTTTCACTGGTATGACCTCGATTTATTTTTTCCAGCGTCTCATCAAAGATTGACTGTATCCCAAACTCAATCCAAAGCTCTGTTTTTTTGGAAAGCTCTGAGAGATATTCAAATGTCTCATCACTGATACTATCCGATCGAGTTCCGATACTAAGTCCCACTACATTCTCAAACGAAAGGGCTTTTTCGTACAACGCTTTGAGAGTTTCCAGAGGTGCGTACGTGTTAGTAAAACTTTGAAAATAGACGAGATATTTTTGGGTTCCGTTATTTCGACTCAGCTTTTGAGAGAGGGCATTAAACTGCCATTCGAGCTGTTCGAGTTGTTTCTCTAAATAGGGATTATGAGAAGATTCGAGATTAAGAAAAAAACCTTTGAGCGGTTTTGCTTTGTCTAAACTGGGGCTAAAAGAGTCATTTTCACAAAAAGTACACCCACCTTTGGCAACACTACCATCGATATTTGGACAAGTGAATCCTGAAATCGAAACAGGAATTTTGGAGACTTTACACCCAAATTTTTCACTCAAATAGTTTCCAAAAGTAAAAATCTGGGTACGCAATATCGTCTCATTTCTCAAAAAACAAAGTTTATAAACACGTTCGTTTTAATGTATAACATCAAATAATATAATTTCCTGTAAAACAGGCAGTACAATAATTCTCTTCTTTTCCATTGACACTGAGGAGTAACCCCTCGTTACTGAGATATCCTAACGAGTCGGCTTCGATAAAGGCACAAATCTCTGCATTGGTCATATTAGCCGCAATCAGTTTCTCTTTATCGGGGGTATCTACTCCGTAAAAACATGGATCCGTTGTCGGAGGGCTAGAGATTCGCATGTGAACTTCACGTGCACCCGCAGCTTTAAGCATACGAACGATTTGACGGCTGGTTGTTCCCCGCACAATCGAATCATCAATTACGATAACACTTTTCCCTTTGATTAAATGTTCAATCGGAGAGAGTTTCATTTTGACTTTCAAATCCCGCATCTCTTGGGTCGGTTCGATAAAGGTACGTCCGATATAGTGGTTACGCATAATCGCCATCTCAAAGGGGATACCGCTTTGTTGTGAATAACCGATTGCCGCAGGGACACCGCCATCAGGGACAGGAACAACCATATCCGCCATAATAGGTTGTTCAAGTGCGAGTTTTTTACCCATCGCTTTACGCATCTCATAGACGTTTTGTTTGTAAACATTGGAATCGGGACGGGCAAAATAGACGTATTCAAAGATACAGTGTTTAGGGGTCGGCTCAAACACTTTAATCGATTGTGGTGCTTTCCCTTTTTCAAAAATGAGCAATTCACCCGGTTCTACATCACGGATATATTCAGCACCGATGAGATCAAAAGCACAGGTTTCCGAAGCAACGACGTATCCGTCTCCGACACGTCCAAGACTCAGTGGTCGAAAACCGAATCGGTCACGCATCGCAAACATTTTACTACGGCTCAAGAAAACGAGTGAATACGCCCCCTCAATCTTTTTAACGGCATCGATAATACGGTCGCTCAAATGGTGCTGATCGCTTTTCGCAATCAAATGGATCAAATTTTCGGTATCCATAAAGGTTTGAAAAATCGCCCCTTTTTTGATCAGAGCATCACGTACCTCTTTGGCATTAGTGAGGTTTCCGTTATGAACTATTGCCATCTCTCCGAGATCATAGCGGGCAAATACCGGCTGTGCATCGAGAATAGAGTCATCTCCTGCTGTTGAATAGCGAGTATGTCCTATCGCCATTTTACCTTTAAGGGTTGCGAGCTTTTGGTTATCAAAAACTTGTGTTACCAAACCGCGATCTTTGATCGTATAGAGTTTTTGACCGTCACCCGAACTAATCCCCGCAGCTTCTTGCCCACGGTGTTGTTGCGCATGAAGCGAAAAATAAGCTAATTTAGAAGCCTCCGGATGATCAAAAATACCGACAACGGCACATTTTTCATTTAAACTGCGCATTTATTCTCCTAATTCCAAACAATCGCTAATTGCGTATAATCCATTCTCTTTGCCTACCAACCACTCAGCTGCACGAATGGAACCTTTTGAAAATGTATTTCGACTCGTTGCCGTATGGTGAAGCTCTACAAATTCACCGTCATTGTAAAAACCGACCGTATGACGCCCCACGATATCACCGCCACGCAATGCCATGACCGCAATCTCATCTTTGGTACGTTCGCCGATATTTCCATCCCGACCACTGATACGAACACGATCCAAATCCAAGCCTCGTGCCATAGCCGCAGAGTGTGCCAACGTCAATGCCGTACCGCTTGGCGCATCTTTTTTATGGCGGTGGTGCTGTTCAACAATCTCAATATCAAAATCTTTGAGTGTTTTCGCCGCTGAATGAACTAATTTATTGAGCAACGCTACCCCTAATGACATATTCGTTGCGTACAAAATCGGCATCGATTCACTCGCCGTTTTGAGTAAATTCAACTGATGTGCATCCATACCTGTCGTCCCGATAACCAGCGGACGAGGGTGTTCAAGGGCACACTCTAAAAGTTTTTGAGTTGCTTCAGGGAGAGAAAAGTCGATGATAACATCTGAACTTTTGAGTAATACATTCATATCATTGGTAACAAGCACCGATGGATCAATCGAAAAATTGAGCTCATTACGGACATAAACAGCTCCCAATGAGATATTGCTCATCGAATGTAAATCCTCGATAATCAACTTACCGACACGTCCACCCGCGCCAAATACACCTACTCTTATCATTGCTCAGTTCCCCTGAATTGTATTGTGACCGTATTTTACCGCGTTAGCCTTTAATCACCACTTACTATCTTTAAATGAGCCTACTGCTGAAGTAAACACAGTGTTAACGTAGCCAATCGGGATGTATTCCGTTGGCGTTAAAATTAATGAAAATGCTCATCCACATACGAAATTGCCTGCAATGCTGCTACTGCACCATCACCTGCTGCACATACCACTTGTTTTGGAGCCGATTCACGCATATCTCCCGCCGCAAATAATCCACTAACTGAAGTTTTCATACTCAAATCAACTTTAACTTCTCCAGATTCGGTCATATCACATAAGAATGTCCCATCTTCTTGGATCAATACTTGATTGTTCACGTTATTCCCGATAAAAACAAAAACACCGGGTACATCAATTTGACGTGTCGAGCTGTCTTGAAATACAACTCGAACACCGGTGACTCCCATTGCATCCCCCAACACCTCTTCAGGTGATCCATTAAGAACCAACTCAATATTTGTAGTCGCTTTGACCCTTGCAATCGTATTAGGAGCTGCACGAAACGCATCACGACGATGAATCAAATAGACCTTGGTGCAAATTTTTGCCAAATAAAGTGCCTCTTCGAGTGCCGTATCACCGCCACCGATAACCGCCACCTCTTTCCCTTTGTAAAAAAAACCATCGCACGTCGCACACGTACTTACACCACGACCAAAATATTTATCTTCACCGATAAATCCGGCTCGCTTAGGAGCTGATCCTGTCCCAACAATCACACTTTTTGCCAAATCAGTCGATCCATCTGACTTTAAAATTATAAATATTCCATCTTCATTGCGAGAAATGCGTGTCACCTCAGACATCTCATGTTTGAGTCCGAAACGTTGACACTGTTCTGGCCATGGTGTCATAAAATCCATACCACTCAAATTATGCGCTGTTGCCCCAGGATAATTCTCAATCTCCGAGCTCATCGTGATTTGCCCTCCGGGCATCCCTTTTTCAAACATAACGACATTATCAAGTCCACCGCGTGTAGTGTACAAACCTGCCGTTAATCCTGCTGGTCCTCCTCCGATAATCGCGCAATCCAACATAGTTATACCTCATCGATTTGATTTATTTACAATAACCTGTATAGTACTCTATTGCGGTTAAATAGCACCAAAAATTGATATAAAGAAAAATCGTTTTAGAAAAGTTTTAGATGAAGATAAGTGGGGAGGAAGAGTCTGACCCAAAAGGGTCAAGAGTAGGTTATAACAACGCGTTTAATTTATCAGTAAATGCTTGTTTAGAAGCAGCACCTACCATTTGATCAACCATTTCACCATTTTTGAAGAAAAGGATAGTTGGGATTGAACGGATACCAAATTTTACTGCAATTTCTTGCTCTTCATCTGTATTTACTTTACAGATTTTTGCTTTTCCCTCAAAATCATTTGCTAATTCTTCAATAACCGGAGCGATCATACGACAAGGTCCACACCATGGAGCCCAGAAATCTACAAGAGCAACGCCCTCTTTTGTTGTGTCAGCGAAATTTGATGCTGTTAATTCGATGTATTTACCCATTTTGTTTCCTTGAGTTTTATATGATGAGCAATTATAACGCCCCTTTCTTTAAAACGTCTTATTATAAAATTTTCATCACTTTTCTAAGTAAATGTGTTACAAAGTAATATTTTCAATCCACTCAATCCCATCATCGGTAACGATTAGGGCATCGACACAATAATCCAATGAAAACTTTTTTTTCTGTAAATAGGTTTGAATCGTCCGATTAAGTTTTTGGAGTTTTGAGGGGGTTATATTATTCACTGCTTGCTCATAACTTAGAGCACTTTTCACTTCGACAAAATGGAGCACGTTATCACGCAACGCGATAATATCGATCTCACCGAAGCGGTTGTAGACATTTCGATCGATTATTCGAAACCCTTTGGCTCTTAAATAATCACACCCTTTTTCCTCAGCCAGATTTCCTTTGGCTTTGGTGTGCATGACTTAATCCAAATAATCGGGTTTAATAATATCCACTTTAATCGATTTAAAGCGGGCTGTCTTAATCAGCTCATCCGATTCATCGCCAAAGAGAAAATTGATGTTACTTTGTGCATGATGAAATGTGGTAAAGAGTGTCCCTTTCTTAATAGTAGAACTCACTTTTACCCTCAATGGTGCACTTTGTCCATACTCACTGCGAAGAACTACAAAGTCTTTGTACTCAAAAAAATCTTCATCTTCAACACTCACCAGCAATGTATCTTCACTATGGGAACGGTTCAATTTATCGCATGCTTTAGTTTGTGCGGCATTGTTGTAATGAACTAAAATACGCCCTGTGGTGAGATAATACCCCTCATGTGTTTGTCTATTGAGCAACTCTTCAACTTGACCGCGTGGAGTATATTGATGATAATGAAACGTCCCAAATCCATCTTTGGTACGGAATGTATCGATGTGTAACACCGGTAAATCCTCTTCTTGTACCGGCCATTGCAATCCCCGCAAGCGATTGACTTCAAGCTTTTCATAACTCGCTCCTCCAAAACGGATAGGTGCATCCACCCTGACCGCTTCCCACACATCACGAGAGGTTTTAAACCCAAGATCCGTACCATATCGCTTCGATATTTCGGCAATAACTTCCCAATCATCAGGCATCGTGACATTAACAAGCGGTTGAGAGAGATGGAGACGTCGCTCCGCATTCACATAAACACCCGTTTTCTCGTAAGCACTTTTTACCCCGAAAATAATGTCGGCAAATTTCGTAATCTCATTATTAAAGAGCTCATTCACCACCAATAAATCCAAATTTTCCAATGCCGTATGAATTTTGGTTTGGTTCGGATGGATATGGGCGATATCTTCGCTGATGTTATAGAGGGCTTTAATCTTTCCCTCCACCATTGCATTGATCAAATCGGGAGTCATCATCCCTATCTCTTTAGGGGGTTGATAATCGGGAGCGTAGTAAGGCAACATTCCCACATCGCAGGTCCCCTGAACGTTATTTTGACCACGTAAAGGCATAAGCCCTGCCCCACGTTTACCGATATTTCCGGTAAGCATTGCGAGATGAGTAATTGCCATCACCGCATACGATCCGTCCAAATGTTCGGTAATCCCTAAGCCCCAGAAAAAGAGGCTTTTGCGTGTTGCGTATTTGCGGGCAACCGTGCGGATCTCCTCAACCAACGATTCATACCCTGGAATCTGTAGAAGATATTCAGGATTGGCGTACGGATCATTCAAGATTGAGTCTTTATACTCCTCATACCCTTTGGTTCGTGTATTAACAAATTCGGTATTCACCAAATTCTCAGAAAGTATGACATACGCCATCATATTGAGAATCATCAAATTGGCTTCATAAGGGATACTCAAATGGTGCGTCGCCGATTTCGAGAGCTGTATACGGCGCACGTCCAAAACGGCAAGCTCAATCTCTTTTTGTTTTATCACATCGAGCATACGGTTAGCGACGATGGGATGCCCCTCAGTGGTATTGCTTCCCATAACCACCATATATTCCGTCTCATAAATATCGTCAAACGGATTAGTCATCGCCCCTTCACCGATGGTCGTACGCATCCCTTTGAGCGACGGTGAGTGGCACACGCGCGCGCAGTTATCGACATGGGGAGAGCCGACAACATGACGGGTAAAATGTTGGAACAGATACGAGCCTTCACAACTCGTCCGCGCTCCGCCGATAGCGGCAAAACTGTGTGCTCCAAACTCATCAGTGATAGAGCGGAGCTTACGGGCAACCAGCTCATACGCACTCTCATAGCTGATCTCATAAAAATCGTGATCGACGGGTTCGAGATAATCCATATCCAAATCGGCGAAAAGGGCACTATTTTTGGCTAAAAACGATTTTCGGACACGGGCATTACGGAGCCGTTTGGGGTGAGTAACAAAATCCCATCCCTGTTTTCCTTTGATGCAGAGGCGTCCTTGAGAGACCGTCCCCTCCTCTTTGGCAGAAATTTTTTGGATTTTGTTGTCTTCTACCTCAGCAGAAATATCGCATCCTACACCGCAATAGGTACAAACGCTGTCGATAATCATCGGATATTTCCTTGATAGTACGGGTTATGCACCCTTTTTAAAATTAAGAAAGTGTACAATTTTGTCTCTTAAGGGTTGTGGAAGTAACGTAAGAATTCGAATCATTAAGCTAAATCTAAAAGGGAAAGCGTAGCGTATTTTTTTTCGTTCAATCGCATGGGTAATCCGCTCTATCCCTTTGTCCGTTGACAACAAAAATGGCATTTTAAAACGATTCTTCTGCGTCATCTCTGAATCGATAAATCCGGGCATGATGGTCATAATGGTAATACCGTATGGTTTTAACTGATAATGTAACCCTTCTGCATACGCATTAAGTGCCCGCTTGGAACTGCTATAAGCGATGGAGGTGGGCATACTAAAAAGCGATGCGAGAGAAGAGATAAAAACAATCTCCCCAAAACGCTGCTCTATCAGCTTTGGGATTATCGGTTCCAACAGCGCATGAACACTCAAAAAATTGGTTTTAAAAACACGATGAAAATCCTCAAACGGCGTAACACCCCCACCGTGACCGACCGATACTCCCGCATTGAGGATGATTCGGTCAATCGGTTGTTCACCCAAATAATTCCCAATCACTCTCATGCGCTCAAAATCATTAACATCAGCAACTATCGTCTCAACCTCGGAACCTCTGTCTCGACACCGTTGTGCTACTGTAGCGAGACGATCTTCTCTGCGGGCTATTAACACCAATCTATTTTCATTTGTTGCATAGTGCAAAGCCAACGCCTCGCCTAATCCACTACTAGCACCTGTAATTATAATTCTCATTTTTTCTCTCTCAAGCAAATAGTCGATATAATTATACCCATGAATGAAACATTAAAAATCGGGGAAATAAATATCCTCACTATCGATAGAGATACAACACCGGGGCTTTTTTTACGAGCACTGGATGAGAGCGATATTTTATTGCCCAACCAATACGTCACAGACACAATGCACATCGGCGATACCATCGACGTATTTGTGTACACCGACAGCGAAGATCGCCCAGTAGCCAGTACCGTAATGCCAAAAGCGATGGTCAATCAACTCGCCTTTGTCGAAGTAGTGGATACTACCGCTATTGGCGCATTTGTCGATTGGGGATTGCCCAAAGATCTCTTTGTCCCGCGTGTGATGCAAAAAGTCCCTTTCAAAGTGGGAGAAAAACGTATCGTCCGTGTTATCTTAGATGAGCTAACAAACCGTCTGGTGGGAACCGAAAAAATCTCTCAAGCACTCATAGAGGCCCCTAGAGATTTTTACCCCAACACCCCTGTTGAATTTATGATTATTGCTAAAACTCCCATGGGATACAAAGCGATTGTGGATGATAAATACGAGGGGATGATTTATGCCAATGAGGTATTTGAAAAAGTACACTCGGGACAAATCAAAAATGGATTTGTAAAGCTTCGCCGTGACGATGGTAAACTCGATCTCTCATTGCAAAAAATCGGCAAAGCAAAATCAGACGATGCAGGTGAAAAGATACTAGAGCTTTTAGAAAAAAATGGGGGGATGCTTCCCTATAACTCCAAAAGTGACCCTGACCTTATCCAAAAAACATTTGGAATGAGTAAAAAGAATTTTAAAGCCGCTCTCACTAAACTGAGTGAGTCAAAAAAAATAACTATCAAGGAGAATGGAATTTATGGGATATAGACCACTCAAGAACAATGCCATCATTCAACTTCGTCCTCGTAAAATTTCATACACTGAGGGGGATCGAACCATCACACTGATTTCTATGAAACGAGCCTCTATGGATTTAGAAGTAGAGATCAAAGAGGGTGATGAAACCAAAATCGTCACCGATTTTCCATTTGCTCATCTCCCTAAAAAAATCAAAAAAGAGATCAATCCGCTATAATTGCGCCAATATTTTTTAGGAGAATTCTATGTCACAATTTACCAACGTTACCGCTGATAAAAAAGCAAATATCTATTTTGAGGGAAATGTTACTAGTCGAACACTCCGTTTTGAAGATGGAAGTATCAAAACTCTAGGAATCATGTTACCGGGCGAATATACCTTTAACACTGCTGATGCTGAAATCATGGAGATCATGAGTGGCGAAATGGAGGTTCAGCTTCCGGGATCTGAGGAGTGGGTTATGATTACAGGTCCTCAAAGTTTTGACGTTCCTGCTAACAGTGCTTTTCATCTCAAAGTTAAATCAGTGAGTGATTATTGCTGTAGTTTTGTCAAATAACACTTTACTCACGTCATTCCGTACTTGATACGGAATCCAACTATTTTTTTATATTCTAAGAGGCTACTTAGTGTCGAATTTCGATACTATCTTCCTCAATCCACCCCTCACCGATATAATCTTTCCACCCTTTTCCTGGTACAACGATTCCCGTAAGTTTATAAAAATTTTTCTCTTGAATATTACTGGTATAACTGATTTTTGTTTTTTCAACAGATTTGCACTGCGATGCAGAATCAGGTTTAGTGCATATTTTTCCACCCTCTTTTATATCAAATCGGATAGGTTTGATCAATTTACCACTACAAGATTGTGATTCTAACGATGATTTTATTTTTTTTTCGTATTTGTTATCGATAATACCCAGTAATAATTTACGTGCTTCGCTATCGCCTTGCTTTGCAGCTGATGCAAACCACATCATTGCAAGTGAAATGTTTTGCTCAACACCTCTGCCACTGATATACATGATGCCTAGATTAAATTGAGCATCTTTGTGCCCCTGTATGGCTGCTTTTTCATACCACTGCACTGCCATTGAGTGATTGATATCCGTTCCAATACCTTGCTCATACATCACACCGCAAGCATATTGTGCTTCTATATTTCCACGAACTGCTTCCGTGTAGGTAGTCGAAAAAGAGGGTTGAGAGGAGGATGCATTTAAAGTGGATAAAACTAAAAGAGTGCAGAGTAATAATTTTTTCATAAATTCGACCCTTTATCAAAAAATTATTATTTCTGTCTCCCCAAAAGAGGAGCAAAAATAGTTATTTATAGCGATAAGTGATACGCCCTTTATCAAGACTATAAGGGGTCAATTCGAGTTTTACCGTATCCCCCGGAAGAATCTTGATATAGTGCATACGCATTTTGCCGGCAATGTGACATAAAATCACATGCCCGTTCGGAAGCTCCACACGAAACGTTGCGTTCGGTAGTGCTTCAACAATCTTTCCATCAACTTCGATGACATCATCTTTTGCCATAAAATCCCTTTATATGATTGATAATATTTCAGCTCTACCGTTGATAATCGCAACCGTATGCTCGTAATGAGAGCCTCTTAGCTCATCTACACTTACCACATCCCAACCATTGGTCATGATTTTGGATGCACCCTCTTTTTGACAAATCATCGGCTCAAGACAAAAAACCATTCCGTTTTTAATCTTTGGCCCCGCTTTCGCATTCCCACCATCAAGATAGTTAGGAATTTCAGGCTCTTCATGAGGCTTTTTACCGATGCCGTGTCCGCAAAAATTGCGTAACGGTACATAGCCGCGAGAGAGGATAAATTTTTCCATCTCGAATGAGAGCTCTTTAAAGCGCATCCCATCTTTGATGATATCAATCGCGTAATACAACGTATCTTTTGCACACGCGATCAATGCTTCATCCTCAGCACTGATTTGACCCACTCCGACTGTTATCGCAGCATCTCCGAAATATCCGCTTTTTTGAGTTCCGACATCAAAACCGATGATGTCCCCCTCTTGAAGCCGATAGTCTGTTGGGATACCGTGAATAATAACGTTATTGAGTGAGGTACACACAGCACTTGGGAATCCGTAGAGCCCTTTAAAAGAGGGTTTGGCGTTATGACTGCGGATATACTCCTCACCCATAGCATCCAACTCTTTTAATGAAACTCCCACTTTTGCATTTTCACGTAAAAGCTCCAACGTCCCTGCAACGATTTTATTCGCTTCACGGAGTTTGGCTATTTCGTCGTTTTTGCGAAGTGCAATCGCCATGATTAAAGGCCAACCGCACTAAGAGTTTGATATTTACTGGTATACACTTGTGCTTCGACACGACGCATTGTATCGAGTGCTACTTGAACCACGATAAGAACGGCAGTACCACCAAAGAAGAACGGTACACCCATCGCTTTCACAACAACCCATGGCAATGTTGCGATAAGACCGAGATAGATTGCACCTGTAATGGTCAAACGCCCTGCCGTATCGTTCAAAAACTCTTTGGTTGATTCACCGGGGCGAATACCGGGGATAAATCCACCTTGACGTTTGAGGTTATCGGAAATATCTTTAGCATTAAATACAATAGAAGCATAGAAAAATGCAAAGAACGCGATAAACATAAACTGTAAAAAGTTAAAGAAATAGTGATTTGGATTCAAAACATCCGCAATTGCTTGAATCGTTGGATTCGTACTGCTAGAGAGAACCGTCATCGGAAACATCAAAATTGCTGAAGCAAAAATAACCGGAATAACCCCTGATAGATTCACTTTAACCGGAATATAGTTCATAACCCGTTTGTTTTGATTTTGTAACATCGTCTTTTTCGCATAGGTTACCGGAATACGACGCTCACCGAGCTCAACGTAAATGATAACCAACACCGTCGCGACAACTAATGCAAAAATAGCTAATACAACTAAAAAGCTCATTGCTCCTGTATTTACCATCGTAATCATATGTCCGATAGCACTTGGAATAGCTGAGACAATCCCTGCAAAGATAATCAAAGAGACACCATTACCGATACCGCTTTGGGTGATTTGCTCACCAATCCACATCAACAACATGGTCCCCGCCAACATCGAAACAACGGCAAGGATCACAAACGTTTGATGATCGACCAAAATAGCACTTGTACCATCTTTACCGCCCATATGTTGCAATCCAACACTCACACCGATAGCTTGGACAATCGTAATCGCAATGGTTGCATAACGGATAATTTGCATGTATTTAACCATACCATCACGCTCTTTTTTCATTTGCGCTAAAGTTGGGAAAGTGGCTGCTAATAATTCCATAATAATTGAGGCGGTGATGTAGGGCATAATACCAAGAGAGATAATAGAGAAGCGTTCTACGGCTTTACCGCTAAACATATTAAATAGACCTAACGCGTCAGCTTGATGAGAGTTAAAAAATGAAGCAATAACGGCTGTGTCAACACCCGGTACTGGCACGTATGCCAATAGTCGGTAGATAAAAAGAAAACCGATCGTAATTAAGATCTTGTTTACAAGTTGCTGGTTCATTAGTTACCAGTGGTTGTAACGTTTTCGTCTTTAATTTTTGATGCATAATCTTTAGCGCTTGCACCTACAAGTTTAACTTGAGTGACCGATTTTTTCAAACGGTGTACGCTGCGGATTGTTTCCATAGTGATTTCAGAAAGCGTTGCAATCTCTTTCACTTTTTCAACGTTGATAATTGTCGGTTTTACAACACGAGATTGGAAACCGATTTTTGGCAAACGGCGAGCAAGTGGTTGTTGTCCACCCTCAAAGTTACGTTTTTCATTGTAACCTTTACGAGCTTTTTGACCTTTGTGACCTTTACCCGCTGTTTTACCTTGTCCACTACCTTGACCACGGCCAAGACGTTTTGTGTTGTGGGTTGACCCCTCAGCAGGGGTTAAATTTTCGAGTGCCATACCTTATCCTTTGATACGTGAAAGTGCATCAACTGTTGCACGAACAACGGTGTTTGGATTGTTTGAACCCAAAGACTTCGTCAAGATGTCTTGGATACCAGCAAGCTCAAGAACAGGACGAGCAGCACCACCGGCGATGACCCCTGTCCCTTCAGATGCTGGTTTAAGCAACATACGACTTGCGTTGTATTTTACTTCGATATCGTGAGCGATAGTTGTCCCTTTGATCTTAACTTCTGTAAGATTTTTGAACGCTTCATCAACCGCTTTACGGATAGCGTCCGGAACCTCTTTAGCTTTACCGACACCGTAACCAACAGTACCTTTTTTATTACCTACAACCACAAGTGCAGTAAAACGAAAACGACGTCCACCTTTTACAACTTTGGTTACACGACCGATGTTTACGATCGATTCTGAAAATTCTTCTCTGTTAATAGGATTCATCATCTGACCTTAAAACTTAATTTCATTTGCACGAAGTGATTCGGCAAACGCTTTTACTACGCCGTGATACAAAAATCCGTTACGATCAAACGTAACTTCATTGATACCAGCTTCTTTAAGGTTTTTTGCAAATACTTCAGCTGCTTTTTGAGCGCTTTCGATATTTGCTTTAAGACCCAAAGTTTTTGAGTGAACGCTTGCAAGAGTTACCCCTTGCTCGTCGTTGATCGCTTGTGCGCTAATAAAGCGGTTAGAGCGAAATACTGAGATACGTGGCAATGTCGCGCATCCTGAAATTTTAGAGCGAATACGGCGTTTACGTTGCAAACGTTTTGCCGCTTTAATTTTAAGTGTTTTACCTGTCATATCATCGCTCCTTATTTCTTAGATGTCTTACCGGCTTTACGCAGGATAGTCTCATCAGAATATTTAACACCTTTACCTTTGTACGGCTCAGGTGGACGGAATGAACGAATTTCAGCTGCAATTTGTCCAATTTGTTGTTTATCGGCACCTTTGATGCTAATAACGTTTTTCTCAACTGCAATCGCAACACCCGCTGGGATATCGTAGTTGATATCATGGCTGAATCCGAGTTGAAGTTTCAAAACACTACCATCAACAGCAGCACGGTAACCAACACCGTTGATTTCAAGTTTTTTCTCAAAACCTGTTGTCAAACCGGTAACGATATTTGCTGCAAGTGCGCGATACGTACCCCAAAATGCACGATCTTGACGAGCGTCAGAGTTAGTAGCGAAAGTCAAAGCGTTATCTTCGAATGTTACACCACAGTTTCCGCGAGTATCAAGAACTTGAGTCGTAGACCCTTTTACAAATGTGATTACTGCACCATCAAGAGTTACTGTTACATCAGCTGGGATGACAAGAGGAAGTTTTCCAATACGTGACATCTTATCTCCTTACCAAATTGTACAAAGGACTTCACCACCAACGCCAAGCTCGAATGCTTTGTCGTTAGGAAGAACCCCTTTTGAACTACTGACGATGATCGTACCATAACCGTTTTTAAAACGTTTAAGTTCGTCTTTGCCTTTGTAAACACGTCGTCCTGATTTAGAAACACGTTTTACTTCATTAATTACAGTACGACCGTTTGCATCGTACTTTAACACTACGTTGATTGTTTTTTTAACGCCGTCTTCGACAACGTTGAAACTTTCAATATACCCTTTGTCTGCCAAAATAGCAACAACTGCTTCTACTGTTTTAGAATGCATAAGCGTTGTTGAATCAAGACGACGCATAGCCGCATTACGGATACGAGTCAACGAATCCGCGATCAAATCATTAATCATTTATTTTCCTTAATATCTAACAATTAGGAGTTTCACCTTGGTAAAATTACCAAGAAGACTTTCTAACGCCTGGGAGTAACCCTTCGTTTGCCATTTTACGAAAGCAAACGCGACAAATTCCGAAATCGCTGATAACAGAGTGTGGACGACCACAAATCTGACAACGAGTATACGCACGAACAGCGTACTTTGGAGTACGTTGTTGTTTAGCAATCATTGACTTCTTAGCCATTATTCTCTCCCTTTTGCAAACGGCATACCGATCATCTCAAGAAGCTTGAAAGCGTCCTTGTCAGCAGTTGCGTTTGTTACTACGGTGATGTTCATCCCGTGGATTTGCATAATTGAATCGTAATCAACTTCTGGGAAAATCAACTGCTCAGTCAAACCGAAGTTGTAGTTTCCGCGACCGTCGAAACCGTTACGTGGAATACCACGGAAGTCTTTCATACGAGGAAGAGATACAGAAATCAATTTATCCATGAAATCGTACATTTGAGCACCGCGTAGTGTAACTTTTACACCAACCGGCATCCCTTCACGTACTTTAAAACCAGCTACTGATTTACGAGCAACAACAACGGATGCGCGTTGACCAGCAATGTTACTGATTGTATCTTGGATACTTTGAATCAATTTGTTATCTTTCATAGCAAAGCCACAACCAACAGAGATCACTACTTTTTCAAGTTTTGGAGTCTGCATTGGGTTAGCAATACCAAGAGCCGCTTGAAGCTCAGGCTTAAGAGCCAAATATTTATCTTTTAGTCGTGCCATGATTACGCCTCAACTTTACGGACATTTGATACATCAACAGGCATCTCTTTACTCAAGAATCCGCCTTGTGGATTTTGCTCGGTAGGTTTGATCGCTTTTTTAGCAATGCGAACACCCTTAACGATTACTTTGTTTTTCTTAGGCATAACCGCAAGCAATTCTGCTTTTGTACCTTTGTCATCACCGGCGATCACTTCAACAATGTCGCCTTTTTTGAAATTAAATTTTGCCATCATACAACCTCTGGAGCGAGAGATACGATTTTCATGAAACCAGCATAACGAACTTCACGTCCGATAGGTCCGAAAATACGTGTACCAACCGGCTCACTTTTTTTATCAAGGATAACCCCTGCGTTTTCGTCAAAACGGATCAACGAACCGTTTTCACGGTGAATCTCTTTTTTGGTACGAACAACTACAGCTTTTACTACTTGACCTTTTTTTACTTTACCGGTTGGAGTCGCTTTTTTAACAGAAGCGATGATAACATCACCTACAGTTGCATAACGACGTTTTGAACCGCCAAGAACTTTAATACACATGATCTCTTTTGCACCAGTGTTGTCTGCTACTGCTAGACGCGTAAAACTTTGAATCATGCGCTTACTCCTGCTTTTACAAGAGATTTAAGACGGAATGATTTGCTTTTACTAAGCGGACGGCACTCGATTGCGATAACCAAATCACCAATGTTTAATTGGTTGTTTTCGTCATGAATCATGTATTTTTTGAAACGTTTTACCGTTTTATGGTAACGTGGGTGCATAACGCGACGCTCAACAAGAATAGTTGCTGATTTATCCGCCCCGTTAGTTACTACGATACCTTGAATTTCACGTTTATGTGTCATAGGTTCACCCTTACTTCACTGCGCTAAGCGCGGTGTTGATACGTGCAATGTCTTTTTTCGCCGTGCGAAGTTCGCTCGTGTTAGTCAATTGCATCATTTTTTGCTTGATTTTCAAAGTGAAAAGCTCAATCTTTTTCTCTTTGAGCGCACTTTGAAGTTCAGCAGCGGTTTTACCGTTTAAATCAGTATATTTCATTGCTCATCTCCGCAGTCACAATTTTTGTTTTGAATGGGAGTTTTTGCATCGCAAGCGCTAACGCTTCACGAGCAAGACCTTCTTCAACGCCGCCCATTTCAAAAATAATACGGCCAGGTTTGATGTTCATAACCCATTGATCCACAGAACCTTTACCTTTACCCATACGCACTTCAAGTGGTTTGGCAGTCAAAGGTTTAGCTGGGAAAACACGAATCCAGATTTTACCGTTACGTTTAATGTGACGAGTAGCTGAGATACGAGCCGCTTCGATTTGGCGAGAGTTAATACGTCCCGCTTCCGTTGCTTTAAATCCGATAGAACCAAACTCAAGTTTGTTTCCGGCAGTAGCGTAACCACGGTTACGCCCTTTCATCATTTTACGATATTTCGTACGCTTTGGCATCAACATGATTAGTCAGCCTTTCGACGAGGACGACGTGGTTTTTCATCACGACCCTCTTCTTTAGATTCTTTTGCTTCTGGTTGGATACCTTTAGTGAGAACCTCACCTTTGAAAATCCAAACTTTGATACCGATTACACCGTAAGTAGTGTGTGCTTCAGCAAAACCGTAATCGATTTTTGCACGAAGCGTATGCAACGGTACGCGACCTTCAAGGTACCACTCAGTACGAGCAATCTCAGCACCGCCAAGACGACCTGCTACTGAAACTTTAATACCTTTAGCTCCTGCACGTTGTGCATTTTGCATAACTTTTTTCATCGCGCGGCGGAAAGCAACACGTTTTTCAAGTTGAGTAGCAACGTTTTCTGCAACGAGTTGTGCAGAAGCTTGTGCTTTTTTCTCTTCTTTGATGTTCAATGCAACAGGTTTACCGATAAGTTTGTTCAAAGAATCTTTGATTTTTTCAATATCAGAACCTTTTTTCCCGATGATGATACCAGGACGTGCTGCAATGATAGTAACACGAAGGCGTTTTGCAGTACGTTCGATAACGATATTGCTAACACCCGCGTAGTAGAGCTCTTTTTTCAAATAGGTACGGATTTTGTGATCTTCGCCCAATGAAGTAGCAGCCGTTTTAAAGTTAGGGAACCAACGAGATTCCCAGTTACGGTTGATACCAAGACGAAGTCCGATAGGATTAACTTTATGACCCATAATTATTTACCCTCTACTTCTACTAAAATGTGCGCAGTCGGTTTGCGGATTCCTGACGCTGTACCACGTGCACGTTGCGTAAAACGCTTCAACACCGGTCCATTGTCAACGCGGCATGATTTGATGATACAATCTTCCGCTTCACTACCGCTGTTAGCTACTGCTGATGCAACCACTTTAGCGATGATTTTTGCCGCTTTATTTGGAGTGAACTCCAACGCAGCCATAGCTTGCTCTGCGTTCATACCTTGAACTTCGCGAGCGATCAAACGAGATTTAGTCGGAGATACGCGAACGAATTTTAATAATGCTCTTGCCATATCTCTTCCTTATTTCCCGATTTTCTTTTGTACAGAACCTTTATGGCCCTTAAACGTACGTGTTGGTGCGAATTCACCAAGTTTGTAACCAACGTGGTTTTCTGTTACGAAAACCGGTACAAACTGACGGCCATTGTGAACAGTGAACGTCAAACCAATCATATCTGGCAAGATCATGCTACGGCGTGACCAAGTTTTGATAGGTTTGTTGCTTTTTGTCTCTTTGGCAGCAATCACTTTTTTCATAAGGTGTCCATCAACGAATGGTCCTTTTTTTACTGATCTAGCCATGATTAGCCTACCCTTTTAGCATTTGGTTTACGGCGAGTAATAATCAATTTATCACTTGCTTTCTTATGACGTGTTTTAGCACCTTTAGTTGGTTTACCCCATGGAGTAACCGGGTGACGTCCTGAGTTTGTTTTACCTTCACCACCACCGTGCGGGTGATCGATAGGGTTCATCGCAGAACCACGAGTTTGTGGGCGGATACCCATGTAACGTGAACGACCGGCTTTACCGATAACGATGTTGATATACTCTTCGTTACCAACGCTACCGATAGTTGCCATACATTCACCAAGAATGTAACGCATTTCACTTGATGGAAGACGAAGTGAAACATATTTCCCTTCACGACCCATGATTTGAGCAGAAGTTCCGGCTGAACGGACGATTTGTCCACCTTTGCCAGGTTTAAGCTCAACGTTATGAACCGTTGTCCCTACAGGGATGTTCATCAATTTCATAGCGTTACCAGATTTAATATCCAAACCGCTCTCAGCAGCAGTGATAACATCACCGACTACCAACCCTTTTGGTTGAAGAACATAACGTTTATCACCATCAGCATAGTTAACAAGAGCAATACGACAGTTACGGTATGGATCGTATTCGATCGCAGCTACTGTACCTGGAACACCAAATTTGTTACGTTTGAAATCGATAATACGGTAAAGTTTTTTCGCTCCCGCTTCTTTATGACGTGACGTGATACGACCATTGCTGTTACGACCTGCATGTGAAGGAAGTTTTGTCAACAATGCACGAACACTTGCTTTTGCAGTGATGTCCGAGTTATCAATGTTCGTCATAAAACGACGGCTAGGAGTAGTTGGTTTATAGGTTTTGATTGCCATAATTACACCGCCAAACTATCGATTTGTGCGCCTTCTGGAAGCTTCACATAAAACTTTTTAAAGTCATTTTGCTTACCAGTAAGACCACGGAAACGTTTTACTTTTCCGTCTTGGTTTAGTGAGTTAACGCGAGCCGGAACGATTCCGAAATACTCTCTAAACACCTCTTTAAGAGCGTTCTTTGTCATACGTGGAGACGTTTGAACAACGATTACACCCTCTTCTTGAAGACCTAAAGTCTTCTCTGTATACAGGATCGATTTGATATCAGTAATATCTGCCATCTCAACTCTCTTTTGTCAGATTTTCCCATACCGCTTTTTCGATAACCACCGAACGGTATGTCGCAGCCAAGAAGGCGTTGAGTTCATTCTCTTCTACAACGTATGTAGAAGCAATGTTACGGAATGCAAGATAAGTATTCTCATCAAGAATTTGTTTTACCAACAATGCATCGCGAACGTTCAACGTGTTGAACAACGCTTTTGCATCTTTTGTTTTACCGCTTGGAACTTCGATCGAATCAACGATGAACAATTTCCCTGCAGTTGCCAAAGCATCCAATGCACATTTAAGTGCAAGTTTCTTTTGCTTTTTGTTGATTTTTTGATCGTAGTTACGGCCAGTGTTTGGTCCGTGTGCGATCGCACCACCAACGAAAATTGGTGAACGACGTGAACCAGCACGTGCGCCACCTTTACCTTTTTGTGCCCATGGTTTTTTACCACCACCACTGATCGTCGAGCGAGTTTTCGCTGACGCCGTGTTAGAACGGATACTCGCTTGGTACGATTTAACGTACAAATAGAGGTTGTGTGGGTTAATACCGCTAAAGCTCTCAGGCAATGCCAATTCAGAGGCTTTTTCGAATTTTTCGTTCAATACAATCGCGCTCATTATTTAACTACCTTTACTCGACCTAGCGCACCGTTTGCTCCAGGAACAGATCCTACAACAACCAATACACCGTTTTGTGCGTCAAATGACATAACATCATTTTTTACGGTTACTTGCTCGTTACCGTATTGACCAGACATTTTGCGCCCTTTTTGGACTTTACCTGGCCATTCGCGGTTACCGATAGATCCACCAGTACGGTGAAAACGGTGACCGTGAGCACCCGGACCTCCAGCGAAGTTCCAGCGTTTCATAACACCGGTAAACCCGCGACCTTTAGTGTTGAATACGCTTTTAACAGATTTTGCTTCTGCCAAAGGTGCCATATCCAAATCACCTGCTTCTGTGTTTGCAACATCTAACGTAGCGAATTTGTTGAATTCAGCAGTAAGGTTATACTTTTTTTGCTGACCAGAAATTGCTTTGTTTGATGCTTTACCTTGAGCGTATGCTACAAGAGCAACACCATCGTTTACAGAACAAACTTTCATCTCTTTAACTTTTAAAAGAGTTACTGCTTGGCTGTTTGCACCGATTGTTCGGCTCATACCGATTTTTTCTACAATGTATTCCATACCCACTCCTTACTTGTCCATAGAGCGAACTTCTACGTCCACTTCCGGAGCCAAGTCAAGCTTCATTAATGAATCAACAGTATCAGGCGTAGCCGATACGATGTCGATCAAACGTGCGTGCATACGAATCTCAAATTGCTCACGTGAACTTTTGTTTACGTGCGGTGATTTAAGAACCGTATACTTACGAATCTTGGTTGGCAAAGGGATTGGGCCACGGATTTCCGCACCTGTACGCTTTACGGCTTCAACGATAGAGGCTACTGAACGATCAAGTACACGATGATCGTACGCTCTAAGTTTCAAACGAATCTTTTCCATAATTTTTCCTCTATAAAGAACTCGTCAGTCGATGCTGACTATAATAAGGCAAGCGGAATTATAGCGACATACCCCCTGTGGGTCAATGATTTTAGTGGTAAAATTGTATTTTTACCTAAATTTGTTTCCTTTTAATAAGGAAGTTATATTTTTAAGGTTATTATTTTTGACATGAACACTTTATTAGATGAATACTATCGACACGATTTACACAATCCCAATTTCATCGAGCGCAAAGCATCTCTGAATGAAGAGAGTGTATGGATTATGGGAATTGCACAGTCGGGAAAAACCTCTTTAATCAAAAATTATCTCCTTTCGCACAAAAAATCGACCTATCTTTACCTCGATTGCCGTGATATCCGTTTAGAGATTCATGAACTCAACGAACATCTCGAACCTTTTTGCCGTGAGCACAAGATTAAAATTTTGGCTCTTGATAACTATCGCACGAATATTAAGCTCTTTGATTTAGAGCAAATCATCCTCGCCTCTGAGGAGTCCAACCAAAGCAGTTTTGAGACACTCTCCCTACACCTCCTCGACTACGAAGAGTTTCTCGCGTTTGAATCCAAATATTACGATTCCTCCGCCCTCAACCATTTTTTTCAACTTGGGGGTTTCCCCGCTATGCACCGCTTACCTAGTGAAGATCGTCCCTTGTATATCCAAAAGACGTTATTTCGCACCCTCAATGACATAGAGCTATCGATTATGATACAAGCCTCTAAGATGGTTACCCAAAAGGTTTCGACATTTACCCTCTATGAGCGATTAAAAAGTGAGCGTAAAATCTCCAAAGACAAACTCTATCTCCATCTCCAATCACTGTTTGATAAACACTATCTTTATGGATGTGAAAAATTCAACCACCCAAGCGCGATTAAAAAGCTCTATCTATGTGATATTGCCATCAAACATGCACTCATCCTCCAAAAGCATTTTGGAAAAGTGTTTGAAAATTTGATTTTTTTAGAACTGATAAAACATGATATCGAGTGTTATTATGATGAAGGGATCGATTTTTATCTCCCGCAGAGAAATCAAATCGTTCTAGCATCGGCATTTGCCAACGAGCACGCATTATTTAAAAAAGTAGAAGCACTCGAGGGATTTATTATCATGCATCAAGTCAAAGAAGTTATCGTCGTCACCATGAATTTGGAAAACGTCCTCTCCCACCCGATTGCAAAAATCGAGATGGTTCCGTTTTCACAATGGGCGTTGGGGGAAGAATGATATTGCCTTAAGATGGAAGAAGATATCTTTCCCCTAGAATATTCGTCCCATTGATTGGTGATACTCCACGAACTGTGCCTTTATCAGTACCTATAATATAATTTGGATGAACATATGAAAATTCAAGATATCCTTTCTCTGTGTGAAACACTAACCATTTTATGCCATCTGAATCGGTTTTGACACATGCAGAAGTTGTAGCTGTCGGTGTAGTACTACTATAAAAAAGTTGTCCAGTTGTACTTACTGATATTCTTTTTTCAACTAGCATGAAGTCATACAATCTGATCATATTGTTATCATTAAGAGGTAACGGATGCATTTCATCTACAGCATAGGTTCCTGTGTACAAAAGCCAATCCTCATTAGTAGGGGTGACAACAGTAGTCCCGACAGGAAATTTCGAACTATCGCAGGTCAATACACTCTCTGACGTATCCCCTGATGGCCCTTGCGCAATCCCCAATTTTGAAAGAGTCGATTTAAAATGATTTTTTGCCTCTTCTGCTGTCAGTTTTTTGGCTCCGGTAAAATATTTTTTTGCATATTCAAATGTACTATTTTCATCTGCTGTTACAAGATCTAAATGTTCAGTTGCACCAATCGATGGATCAACATGATTGAGATCGATTCCGTTCGAAGCATTTCCATCCTGATCGAGCGATTGCAACAGTATTGCCAAATTTGTAACACTGATATCGTTTATATCATTTATCCCCATCAATGTCATCGGTGTAATGATGGCTTGATTTTTGTCCATCTTAACACTTCCGACCACAACATGACCGATAGTAAACGTACAGGTGTCCCCTATATTATAGGAAAATTCCCCTCCACTTCCCGTTGTCCCATTAGTATCGATTTCGCCTGTGTCTTTACGACACGCGTAGGACAATCCACTGACGTTTGAATCAATAACATTTCCTGTTGGTGTTGTTGCTGTTTCTGTTGCAACTGCTGAGTTCTGAGCTGAGTTTTCCCCCTCATTACAACCACTAAAGAGTAAAGTCATCATAACAAACAGACTACTCCCTATTAAAGTAAGATTTTTCAAAATTTCCTCCATTAGACATTTATAACACAAAATAAAACTTTTTTATATTATCACAATTATCTTAAAACAATTTTATACAAAATTTAGAGAAGAGTGTATATTTAGAAAAGTACCCTCTCTTATCACTTAGGATAGAGATGGCACCTTTTTTACAAGGGGTATGGGGAGAGGAGTGATTAGAAACGGTAACCGATACCGACGAATGGACCTTTAATTGTGATATTGGAGACAATATCTTTTTCATTAATATCCAATGTCTCCGAACGATACCCTGCAACTGCTTCTAATCCGGCGAAAACTTCCCATGCCGCTTTAATCCGCATATCTCGAATCGAATTACCGCTGTACTCAGCGTATTTAACATCTCCCTCGAAACGAATCGGTAATGTCGGGATTTTTACTGCCGCACCGAGGTATCCCATAGGGAGTACAACGTTAAAACTTTGATTTACTGCACCGCTCACATCACCCTTAAAAATTTTACCTGTTAGACCCACATCCAAATCAACGATATTGTCTAAGATTTCATAATAGAGTGTTGTATCGATTTGAGAAAATTTAACAGCATTGGTTCCTAATCCCCCAACATTATCCCCAACGAAGGATGTTTCAGGGGTAAAATCAACACGGATATTTGGGATGACCGGAACCGGATGTTCAAAATAAAGCCCTAGCTGATATTTACTAGTGCTATCACCATTAAAACGGGTGGTTGTTGTAACACCGTTATCGGTATAACTAAAATTTCCATTCACTTCAGGAAGATATCCATCCACTTCAGCTCCAAAACCGAGCAACATGGAGGCCGATGCCATAACGCTTCCCGTACACAATACAAGTAATGCTTTTTTCATTAATGATCCTTTTTATTTCTATGCTAATATGCCATTATACTAAAGAAACGGGTGTATTGAGATGGTATTATGCGGAATCGATGAAGCAGGGCGTGGACCGTTGGCGGGACCACTCACTATTGCAGGGGTAATTTTACATCGTGAGGTTGTCGGATTAAACGATTCTAAAAAGCTCTCAGAGAAAAAACGGGAACAGCTCTTTGATGAAATTATCAAATATTCAACCCACCATATAGCTCGCTTTAGTGCAGAGCAAATCGATAACCTCGGACTCTCTAAGTGTCTTGCAATGGGGTTAGAGGAGATTATGGAAGCCATCGGGGAAGCTGATTATCTCTATGATGGCAATTCAAAATTCGGCGTAAGCGGGATTCGGACGATGGTAAAAGCCGATGCAACCATACCTGAAGTCAGCGCGGCATCAATCCTCGCTAAAGTGACGCGTGATCGTGAGATGAATGCTCTAGCGCACCTCTATCCCCAATACGGTTTTGAGGCTCATAAAGGGTATGGAAGCAAGAAACATATCGAAGCGATACGCCAATACGGCTATTGCGAAATCCACCGACAAAGTTTTAAACTCAAAGCTCTACAGCCTGCGCTCTTTTAACATACTCATCCAAGTATCATTATTAAAACGTCATCGGAACTTGTCCCGATTGACTACGTTAACACTATGTTTTCTTCGGCAGAATGCCCAAATCGCCTTGCGATTTTAATGTGTATTTATCCATGCGGATAAACGTTGGTTGAAACTTTTCGATTAGCGAAGAGAGTTTTTCCTCGCACCCCGCTATCCCTTGATAATGAAAATAACCATCGATTCGGTTAAGCGCTAAACGGGGCTGATCGATATCGATCTCTCTGGGATGGAGATAGAGAAATACCGACTTGCCGTGGGCATTGGCACGACTCATTTGGTGTTTTATCAACCACGTCGGGAAAAAACGTAAAAAACCCCCTCCGGCATACCCCACTTTATTCCCAAAGAGATTCATCAGATGTTGGGGTATCTCCAAAACAGGTTCTAACGTAGGGGTGTGCGGTGTCATCGGAAAATCGGGAATCCCAAAAAGCGAATGTTTCGCCGGATAGATCGATGAGGAGTAGTTCAACCCCTCTTCTGCCAATATCGTATAAAACCACGGCAACGTTTCACGCTTAAGCGACCATGAAGGGGCACGAAATCCCACCACTTTTTCTCCGCAAATTTGCTCCAACAGGTCGGTAGAATTTTTCAAATCGACTCGAAACTCTTCGGGACTCATCGTATAGACGAGCTTATGGGAACTCCCGTGTGACGCAATCTCATGTCCTGCATCAAAGAGTTTTTTAACAACCTGCGGTTTCTCTTTTGCCACATCCCCTAAAATAAAACAGGTCGATTGAACACCCTGCTCAGCACACAGATCGATTAAACGGTCTACATTGGATTCGAGGTTGGTGGAGCGGGTATCATAGTGAGTGGTATCAACCCCCTCGTAGTTAGCATGAAACCACTCTTCAATATCAAAAGTCAAAAAATTATTAATCTTCATAGAACAAATTATAGCTATAATCACTTCAAAAAATAGGGACTTTTATGGTTTCACTCACCCATCTCGAAGCAGCCCTCGCCGCTGTTGATAGCGAAGTCAAAGCACACCTCTACAATCAATCATTATCACTTACTGAAAAAGATGAGAAAATATTGCCGCTTTTGCGCGAGAGTAAAGTACTCAAACAAGCGTATGAAGATTTGTGTTATTTGAGAGACAACCCACCCAGCGCCCCAAGTGGGTGCAAAGTGGGTCAGTTTAGGGAAGATTAATACTTAAACCACCGTAAAATCCGCTGCGCTAATCGTTGGGTGTCCGGTGAGGGTAGCAAACTGAACCGCTGCGGTTGCCCCATTACCATCGGCATCATAGCTGAGTGCTCCGGTAGTAGTGTTATAGAGGATATAGTCATTAGCATCGGTTGCTGTTCCTGTAGTATTGGCTTTTAAGAAAGCAGTATTGAGTGCACCTGTTGTTGTGAGTTTCTTAAATATTAAATTCTCTAATTGAATGGTGTCATCAGTAGAGCTAAAGTCAGTAATAGTATCAACATTCGCAGTGGCA